>NZ_CP026923.1:1500000-1760810 GCF_002950575.1 Pontimonas salivibrio | reverse complement strand
TGACGTGACCCCATTTTTTAGGTCCGAAAGTTATGAGAGTCGTCTTGCGGCCAGCGTCAGCTGGCAGAAAGACTGTGAACATCATGACGAAAAGGAAGAAGCGGCATTCGCCGGAGCAAATCGTTCGGAAAATCCAGGACGCTGATCGCATCCTCGCCCAGGGCGGTGACGTTGCTGCCGTGTTGAAAGAGCTGAATGTCACGGAGGCGACGTATTACCGGTGGCGAAACCATTACGGCGGTTTGAAAGCAGAAGACGCGAAGAAGCTCAAAGCGTTGGAGAAGCAGAATTTGCAGTTGAAGAAACTGCTCGCTGAAGCAGAACTCGAAAAAGCAGTCCTCAAGGAGTTGGCTGAGGGAAACTTCTAAGCCCGACCAGTCGACGTCGGGCCGTGATTCATGTGATGTCAGTCTTTGACATCAGTGAGCGGCTCGCCTGTCGACTAGTCGGGCTATCCCGGTCTGCATTCCGCCGACGCTTGCAACGTGAGCGCCCTGATGATCCAGATCGGGCCCTTCGGGCGTGGTTGCGTGACTATGCGCGCCGTCATGCCCGGTGGGGGTATCGGCGGGCGTATGTTGACGCCCGCCGTGACGGTTGGCAGGTGAACCATAAGAAAATTCAACGCCTCTGGGCTGAAGAAGGACTCCGCGTGGTGGTGAAACGCCGCCGGAAACGAATCGGTGTGTCAACCGTCCCAGCAGTGGTCGCTGAGAAAGCCAATGATGTGTGGTCTGTCGACTTCCAGTTCGACTCAACCATCACAGGCAAACCGATCAAGATTCTCTCCATCGTTGATGAACACACCAGAGAATGCTTGGGCGGCCTCGTCGACTACTCCATCACTGGGCTGGATCTAGCGGAACAACTCGACGTGTTGGCGTTGGAGCGGGGCATGCCAAAAGCACTGCGGATGGATAACGGGCCAGAGCTGGTCAGTAAAGCCTTGGCCGAGTGGGCTAGTGAAACAGACCGGGTATTCATCCCGCCAGGGCAACCCTGGCGAAACGGATACGTCGAGTCATTCAACGGCAAAATCCGAGACGAATGCCTCGGGGTCAACCAGTTTTACTCACTCAACCACGCCAAAGGCATCATCGGGCTCTGGAAGGAGGAATACAACACCATCCGGCCGCACTCATCGCTCGGCTATTCAACCCCGAGCATTTATGCTGGCCAATGCACCCACTAAAAACCAGTGACGACTCTCGAAGCGACTGGACCTAAAACAGGGGGCAGGTCAGAGCCCGTAGGCTGTAGCACCTGGTGTTTCGGAGGTGCAGTCCACAGTGATCAGACCCGTTCTACGGTCTTTCTTCCTCCTTCGGCGTCGCCAGAAAATTATCTTTCTGGCGATTGTTGCGTCTCGGGTGGTGGTTCACGCTCTCGACGTCCTGGGTCTTGCTGCAGTGGGTCTCCTTGGAGCCATGTTGGCAAGTGGTCTGACCGATCGGAATGAGGCCAGGTTCCTCGGCCTCACGGTATCGATTGAATCGAGTCAAAGCTATTTGTGGGTGACGGCGGTCGTTGCGGGTTTCTTTATGGCCAAATCGATTATTGGAACCGCCTTACTTAGAGTTACCACAGTGTTTTTGGCCAGGGTGGAGGCGAGGTCTGCCAGCGAGGTAGCTAGGTACCTGTTCTCTGGCGACATTGGCCGCGTGCGCTCAATGTCGAAGGGCGAAATCCAATGGGCGGTCAATAGCTCGAGCCAAATCGCTTTCTCGGGAATCTTGTTCTCAGGTTCCGCACTCGTTACCGAGTCCGCACTGTTTGTTGCCGTCTTTGCGGGTTTCTTGTTTGTGGATGTGGCGACAGCCATTTTGATTACCGTCTATTTCATTGTGTTGATTGCCCTTTTTCAGTTGTCTATCAACCAGCGATTGCGTCGGATGGGGCATCGGTTGGCCCAGCACTCAGTGCGCGTGAATGACAGCATCCTGGATATGGCGAGCGCTTTCCGCGAAGCGCTGGTGCTAGAGAAGCGCGGGGTTTTCCTGGATCGCTTTGATTCGTCCAGACGGCGCCTTGCACTGGACCGTGGTTTACAACGCTTTGTCATGGGACTTCCTCGTTTCTTCATTGAAGCAGCACTGATGCTCGGCATCATGGCGATGATCGTCTGGCAATTCGCGCAGGGCACCCTCTCTGAGGGGCTCGTGATCACTGGTGTTTTCCTCGCGGGGGGCACCCGGATGATGGCGGCGATGCTGCCTCTGCAAAATGCGATCACTGACATCCGTGTAAACGGCCCTCAGGCGAGCAGAGCTCAAGGACTCATTTCCAGGGCGAGAGAGGCTCTTGAGGCGACAGAATCGACTGAGTCGGCTTTGAAGTCTGATGCCCCCATTTCCATTGCTGGAGAAGACTTAGGCACCGAAGGCGTCGGTCTCCCTATTTCGGTGGAATCCGTGAGCTTTTCTTACCCCGATGCATCGATTGCTGCCGTTCGTGACGTGAACCTAGAGGTCCTAGGCGGACAGTTCGTCGCTTTCGTCGGGCCTTCGGGTGCAGGAAAGACCACCCTGGCAGACTTGGTTTTAGGTGTTCACACACCCAGTTCGGGTGCAGTAACCGTGGCCGGACTCACCCCTGAGCAACTTCGCAAAACCGAACCCGGGATTGTGGCCTACGTGCCACAAAACCCGGGTTCGGTTTCCGGAACAATCGCCCAAAACGTGGCCTTGGGTATTGAACCAGAACTGATCGATGTGGATCGGGTGACTGAGGTTCTGGGACAAGCCGGCCTATGGGATGTCATTCAGGGTTTGCCAGAGGGTATGGATACAAGCCTGGGTGAACAATCCGACGCCTTAAGTGGTGGCCAGATCCAACGACTTGGTGTGGCAAGAGCGCTCTATACGCGCCCAAGGCTTTTAGTACTTGATGAGGCAACCAGCGCGTTGGACGCGGAGACCGAAGCGGGCATTGCTCAGACCATTGAGGCCCTTCGTGGACACACCACGCTGATTGTTATTGCCCACCGGCTCTCGACGATTCAACACGCCGACACAGTGTTCGTGATTGATGGGGGACAACTCATTGCCTCTGGTTCTTTCGGCCAGGTGCGAAAGAAAGTTCCCCTCATTGAGCGCTACGTGCAGCTCATGGCTATCAAGGACACTGATGACGAAGGTGACGAGAATTTGGGCGACGATGATCTGGACGACCAGAGCGATGCCGGGGGCACTCGTTAGTTCTTCCCGGCAATAGGGAGCCTCCCAAGGCTGCGTCGTCCTCGCTCATTACCTGTGGGCCTAAGGCGACTGCGCATTACGCTCACCACTCAGTCCCGGATAATCTCCACCCCGCAAAGCTATGCTTCTGGTTGTGAACGTAGTGGTGAGTGAACTCTTCGACGCCAACTCCTGGCGCCCTGTGTCGTCGGCTGAACACAAGCTGCCCGCTCAGTTTGATTTTGAAGCCTTAACCGATGTGACCTACCACCACCACGTATACGGCGGTATCGCTCGCATCGCTATTAGTCGTCCGGAAGTGCGAAATGCCTTTCGCCCCCACACAGTAGACGAACTGCTGCAGGTCTTAGAACACGCCAGGCTAGATACCTCAATCGGTGTGGTTCTCCTGACCGGAAACGGCCCAAGCCCTAAAGACGGGGGCTGGGCGTTTTGTTCGGGTGGTGATCAGCGTGTTCGCGGGGCTGATGGTTACCAATACGACGATGGCTCGGATGACGGCGTGTCAGCAGCGCCAGCCGGTTCTGCTTCCAGTGGTGGCCGCCTCCACATTCTCGACGTGCAGCGGCTCATTCGGTTCATGCCGAAGGTGGTCATCGCGGTGATTCCAGGCTGGGCCGCCGGCGGCGGCCACAGCCTGCACGTGGTGTGCGATTTGAGTATTGCCAGCAGTGAGCATGCACGGTTTAAACAAACCGATGCCGATGTGGGGTCGTTTGACGCTGGTTATGGCAGCGCGTATTTTGCGAAAATGGTTGGACAAAAAAATGCGCGCGAAGTGTTTTTCCGTGGTGCTGAGTACTCAGCGGAGCGCGCCTACGAAATGGGTGCAGTAAACGCGGCTGTCCCACACGAGCAATTAGAGGAAACAGCTATCGACTGGGCCAAAGAGATTCTCGGCAAAAGCCCTACCGCGATTCGGATGCTGAAATACGCCATGAACATGGTTGACGATGGCCTGGTTGGTCAACAACTTTTTGCCGGCGAAGCAACGCGCTTGGCTTATGGTGGCGATGAAGCCAGAGAAGGTCGCGACGCGTTTTTAGAAAAGCGTCGACCTGACTGGAGTGACACTTCTTGGCAGGTGTGATTACTTCATGGCTCGTGAACTACGTGTTGTCGAGGTGTCCGACCCCAACTCACTGATTGGGCCACTAGGCGATGCACTCGCGGGCAGTGGCCCAGCGGTATTTCCCTACATGGGGGCAACACCAAAAGGTTCGCCTGAACTAGTTGACGACCAAGTGGCACTTGTTGTTGAAACGAGTGGATCTACTGCCACACCCAAACGGGTGTGGCATACCGCAGAGTCTCTTCGAGCCGCTTCGGCGCAGAGCATGAGCGCGTTAGGCGCACCGGGTGTTTGGTGGCTTGCGCTACCTGCCCACTACATTGCCGGGGTCATGGTGATTGTCCGTGCGCTGGAGCCTGGAGGAAAGCTGCTGGCCAAAGACCACACAGTTCCAATCTCCGTTGGGTTGCGGGCGTTCCATCAGAGTGCTTTTGATGATTACCCGGGCATACCTCGCTACACGTCCCTCGTACCAAAGCAAATCTCCGATCTTCTCGATGCTGCCGAGAGTGACCCTGAGCTCCGAGATGCGCTCGCGGGTTTTGAGCGGATTCTGGTGGGCGGTCAAAGGGTTCCAGACGAACTGGTACACCGTGCCCAGTCACTCGGGGTGATAGTTACCAAAACCTACGGCTCGGCCGAGACAGCCGGAGGCTGCGTGTGGGACGGCGTTCCCTTGGGCGAGACGGAAGTCGACATCGTGGATGGTGCGGTCACACTATCTGGCCCGATGTTGGCCGGGGGGTATCTAGGGGACCCCACCCGGACGAAAGAGCGATTTGTTGTCAGGCACGATCGCACCTGGTATTTCACCGACGATGCAGGGGCCATTGTCGATGGAGTACTGCAGGTTTCTGGGCGAATCGACCGGACAATCATTTCTGGCGGGCTCAAAGTGAACCTTGATGAACTAGAAGACACCCTGCATGGCGTCTTTCCGAGTTACGAGTGGGTGGCAGTCGGGGTGGCTGACCCCACCTGGGGTGACGTGCCCGTGATGGTGGGTGCACTCTCTGCGTCGCGAATCTCCGCGTCAAAGAAAGGCGCCGAAGAAGCCCAACAGATGGTCTCGGAGGCTGCCGCTCTTTCACTGGATCAGGTACAGGAAGCCATTTCCCGGATTCTTGGCCGCCATGTAGTGCCGCGCCAGCTAGTCATGTTGGACGTGATCCCCCGTTTACCCTCAGGGAAGGTGGACCGGCGTGCGGTAGCCGACCATGTCATTCATGAAGGCGGGAATAGACTTCATCACCGTGAGTGATAGCAAAGCACCCGTTTCGTTTTCCGACTGGATCAGTGGAGCGAGGCTTCGCACACTACCCCTCGCTTTTTCGCCCGTCATTCTGGGAACATCATCGGCCTATTGGCGCGATGCTGCTGATCTGCTGCTGGTCGGCCTTGCCGTGTTGGTGGCCGTCGCCATTCAAATTGGGGTGAACTTCGCGAACGACTACTCCGATGGTATCCGTGGAACAGATGACTACCGGGTGGGACCCGCACGTCTCACCGGTTCTGGCCGGGTCGAACCACGGTTAGTCAAACGAGCGGCAATCCTGTCTTTTGCCGTCAGCGGTGTGGCCGGACTGGCCTTGGTCGTTTTATCCCAGTCGTGGTGGTTATTCGTCATCGGAGGGTTTGCGCTTTTTGCCGCGTGGACTTACACCGGGGGTACCAGCCCTTATGGCTATCGGGGTCTGGGCGAGTTGGTGGTGTTTGTGTTCTTTGGCCTGGTGGCCACCGTGGGTACGGCCTATGTGCAAGTGGGTGTTGTGCCATGGGAGTCCTGGCTTACAGGATCCGCACTGGGATTTTTTGCCAGTGCTGTGCTGTTAGAAAACAACCTGCGCGATATCGATCAAGACAAAGCGGCCTCGAAAAATACGCTTTCGGTTCGGATAGGACCGGTCGCCTCACGGGTGCTCATCACGGTGATGCTTATCGCGCCGTATCTGATCCTCGCGGGGTTGTCGTTCGTGTTCGTCTTCGCATCCGTCGTGTTCATCACTTTGGTCCTGACTGCGGTGATTGTCGTGATTGTGTGGCGAGCAAATACCCCGAAAAATTTGATTGTGGCGCTTCAGCTCACGACGCTAAATTCGCTGCTCTTCGCCATTGGACTGGGGCTAGCCATCGTCTTCTAAGCAATTCGATGCCATCTTGAGGCGCGGAGGTGTTTAGGCCTAGCGGTTTAGAGCGAGTCCTCTGCTGCGGTATCGTCGTCAGTCTTCGACTGGCGCCTTTTTTCCAGTCGCGCCTTGACCCCTTCGGCCATTTCGGCTCGGGTGCTGGCGAGAAAAACATAGGCCGCGGTGAAAGAAATCACCGCGGCAAAGATTGCAGAGACCCACCATGTGATGCCGACAAAGTAGAGAAGCGCAAAAACTGCTCCGAAGATGCCGATACGGGCCAGGGAATAATAGAGCCAAGCAGACACACCCTCAGACTACCTGCGTAGGATTGGGAACATGGTGCGGTGGTTAGTCATTGGTGGAGTAGCGGTATTAGCCCTGACCATCTATGCCCTGGTCGATTTGTTTGTCACAGCGAGCAATCGCTTGCGTGCTTTTCCGAAACCTGTCTGGATTGCCATCATTGTGGTCTTGCCCCTCATTGGCCCAGCACTGTGGTTGTTTATCGGTAAAAACCGACCCGGTGTCCAACAAAAGCCTGTCGCCCCCGACGACGATCCGCGATTCATGGGCACCCTCAGCGAATCCGCTGAGGAGCGCATCCGACGCCTCGAAGAAGAACTGCGTGCCTTGGATGACGAGGACAATAGCGCAGGCGAAAAATCGGATGAGCACTCAGATGAGGGCCCAGATGACCAGCCAGGCGACAGCACCCCTCCGACCCCACCACGCGCATGACCGCGAGTGAATCGCCAGCGACCGATTGGTCGCTGCCGTTTCTGTTGGGGTTGATTGAACGTGGCGTGCGACACGTTGTCGTGAGCCCTGGCTCCAGGTCGCAAGCTCTCGCCCTGGCGGCCTATGAGCTGAGCCAGCACCCCGAAGTGTCCCTCAGCGTGCATGTCTCAGTTGATGAGCGAACGGCAGGATTCTTTGGACTAGGGCTCTCCATCCACACTGGACAACCCGCTGTCCTCATCTGCACGTCAGGTTCGGCCCCCGCCCATTACCTGCCAGCATTGCTGGAAGCAAAACACTCCGGGATTCCCCTCATCGCCCTCACCGCCGATCGACCACCAGAACTACAAGGTGTGGGCGCAAACCAAACCACAGTGCAACCGGGGATGTTTGGTCCGGCGGTTCACAGTGTGCTCCAGGTCAACGCACCAGAGGGCCACGAGAGCGACCAGGCAGAAGCACTGGAGCGTGCCACGGAGGCTGCCCGGCTCGCCCAACACGGAGAACCTGGAGGGCGCCCTGGACCGGTGCAGGTCAACGTTGCTTTCCGGGAGCCCCTCAGCTCGCCGCTTTTGACACAGCAGATTGATGACGTACTCGGTGTGCTGCGGAGTGCGAGTCCAGCTGTTATGACACCGACAAATGCCGCTGAGGGGAACACATCTATCGCTCCGATTCGTGAGCTCACTCTCGAACCACAGCCCGGGACGATTGTGATTGCCGGTCACAGGGCCGGGGCTGAGGCCGAACAGCTCGCTATCGATCTTGGGGCGCCATTAATCGCCGAAGTGCATTCGGGCGCCCATTTCGGACCCCACCTAGTGGTCGCGTACCGTGAGCTACTGGATAATCCCCCGCAAGGTGTCGCTATTGAACGAGTGGTCTGTGTGGGAAGGCCCACACTCTCTCGCCAAGTCCAGGCCTTGTTGGCACGAACTGACGTTGAACATGTCGTGTGGCAGAGATCTGAGCACGAACCCGCGAACCCGTCAGGGACTGCCCAGATTGCTGACCACATTTCTGTCACGAATCCGGTCACTCGCGATGTGGCACGCAGTTGGGTAGGCCCCTGGGTTCATGCTTCCCGGCAGCTTGTTGAGGCCCAGTCGGTGGCACTAGACCCGCCGGCACCAGAAGTTGCTTTGCTTGATTCTGATGACATGGCGGAGCGCTCGCGTTTCGCGAAAGCCGAAATGGATGTCGTGAGAAGGCCGCTCACGAGACGACAGATTGCCCTAGAGGTGTGGCAAAATACATGGCCACACGACCAATTGGTCTTAGGGTCCTCCAGGATGATTCGAGAATGCGACATGGCGGTCCCGGGAAAGAACATTCCCGTGTGGTCAAGTCGAGGCCTCTCCGGAATTGACGGCACAATCGCCACGGCGCGCGGCATTGCCATGGCGCGCGCGCACAGTGGCGACCCGGCGACGGCCGGAATCACACGAGCAGTCCTTGGGGACTTGGCGTTTTTACACGATGCCGGCTCCCTCCTGCTCGACAAAGGAGAAGCAGAAGACACCAGACTGCAAGTGATTGTTGTCCGCGATGGTGGCGGGAGCCTCTTTGACTTATTGGAGGCAAGTCGCACGGCGGAGGCAGAGGCGTTTAATCGGGTGATCTTCACCCCCGCTGAAGTCAATATCGAAGCGCTTGCGGGGGCATACGGATGGAATTACGTCATGGCGAAAAACCACGGGGATTTGGTAGAGGCGCTCGCAAACCCGGCCCAGCATCTGGTTGTGGATTGTCTGGTTCCACGGCGAGAAGACCACTAGTTGCTCAAGAACATAGCAAGAACTGCGGGCATGGAGCGGTCGACCCTTGCATTACTTCTGACCGGAACCCGTACGCGACGTGGGTTTACCTTAGTTACGGTCCACTTCGGTCACGGCCGGCTGTTGTGGTGGGCCCCCTCAGTAATTGGCCGAAATTTGAGCCCGGTTTCTAGGAGTTCCCGCTCTGGATCTGATTCGGCAACAACGCCGGCACCGGCGTAAGCAGTCAGCGTGTATGCCTCTGGGTCGTATTGAGCACAGCGAAGAGCAATAGCCCAGTCACCATCACCGCGCTCATCAATCCAGCCAACTGGTCCCGCGTAGCGCCCGCGGTCAAGATTCTCGTGTTCTTCGAGAAAGGCCAACGCGTCGGTGGTGGGTGATCCGGCAACAGCGGCCGTGGGGTGGAGGGCCTGGAGGACCCTCAAGCCCCCAATGCCCTCTGGCACTTTGGCCACCACATCAGTGGCCAAGTGCCACAGGTTTGGCAGTTTGAGACTAAACGGGTTGTCGTCTGCCACTGCGGTGATGTTGGCAGCAGCTAGGGACTCCACAACGCTTCTCACAGCAAACTGGTGCTCATCGAGATCTTTGGTGCTGGTGGATAGTGCTTCTGATTGCGCTCGATCTTCTTCAGGGTGACTACCACGCGCGGTACTACCCGCTAAGACTCGAAGGCTGACGTGTTCCCCGCGAAGCGACACCAACGTTTCGGGGCTTGCCCCAAAGAATCCATCGAGGGAAAAGACGAAAGTATCCGGATAGGCCTCGGTGAGACCCTGCAGGACAATCCGCCAATCGGGTTCCTGCTCAAAACTGCGCACTAAATCGCGAGCGACGACAACTTTGTGAAGTCCGCCCTGCGAGATGGCTTGCTTCGCTTGGGACACAAGATCCAAGAAGCGCGCCTCGCTCACTTGACCCGCGTGCCATTCATTGTGCCGTGCGGCTGGTTCAGCAGCGGACTCAGGCTCAGTTGCACGTGATGACTTATTCGCTGTGTTGTCTAGGGCATTGGTAGCTGCAGCGTGTGAGGTGGCTAAGCCGTCTTCTTCGACAGCGGCGCCACCTGTTTCGTGTTCGATGACTTCAATCGTTGTCTGCCACGAACCGTGTTCGTCGGTGCCCCAAACATGCCGGGGAACAATCAACACACTCCGGTGGTGGGAAAGAGTGCTGAAACTAAACGCCCCCATGGCTAGTAGGCCCGTTCCGGGTCGACCGAGAGGATTAGTGACGGTTGCGTGCTCCACCACTTCTGACCACCATGTTGTGGCGTCGTGAAAGCGGTTGGTCCCTGAAAATTCTGCCCGGAGTGCGACACCGGAGCCGGCGACTCCCTTTCCGAGGCGCTGGAACAACAGTGGGTTGTCGGACTCGGCGGCGGCGAGTGGGGGCTCTGACGTGGCGTTGGCCACTGTGGTGACATGAAGCGCAGGCACTGCGTGAGGTGTTAGAGGTCGCTCGGTCACCAGGAAAGGCTAACCGGGTTGCCTGAATTCCAAGGCGACACTCTGACTACTCCAGGCTTTGGCCAATTAAGCTAATCACTATGACCGCAGCGGATTTGGGTAAAGACCCAGAGCAGGTTGCTGCGATGTTCACTGAAGTAGCCAAAGGCTACGACCGCACCAACACGGTGCTCTCTGGTGGAAACGCGACATTGTGGCGTATCGCCACAGTGAAAGCTTTGGACCCACAGCCCGGTGAGCGGATTCTGGATATTGCTGCGGGCACAGGGACATCGTCGGTCGCTATTGCGAAATCTGGTGCGGAAGTGGTCGCCCTGGATTTTTCTGCCGGCATGGTCGAAGAGGGCAGAAAACGCCATCCTGAGCTGACGTTTGTGGAGGGTGACGCTGAAGCGTTGCCGTTTCCGCCACAATCCTTTGACGCCGTGACGATTAGTTTCGGTCTTCGAAACGTCAACAATCCGCAGCTCGCCATCGGCGAGATGTATCGGGTGTTAAAGCCTGGTGGTCGGCTGGTGATTTGTGAGTTTTCCCACCCGGACCGTGCAGTGGTGAAAGGCTCCTACAAGGCATACCTCAAATACGTGATGCCGGCGATTGCCAAGGTGACAAGTTCGAACCCTGAGGCCTACACCTACCTGATGGACTCCATTCGCGAATGGCCCACCCAAGATGTGTTGGCCCAGTGGTTACGAGCGGCAGGGTTTACCCGGGTGGCATACCGTAACCTGACCGGGGGCATCGTTGCGTTGCATCGTGCCCGTGCACCAGAGAGTAAGAAAGTCCGAGGATCTGTCGCAGAGCGCCGTGCGCGCCCGGCGTCGCCCTCCACTCAGGCCAACCAGACCGTGACCGGCTCCCACAGGTAGTCGGTCGACCCCGACCGCAAGGGACACGTGGTGACTGCAACTCCAGCCAGCGAGTTAGATGGCGCTCCGCGCGGTCGCGGCTCAAAATTCCTTTCCGGTGGCCAAGCCCTCTTTGCCTCCAGCGAACAAAAAGATGTGGCTCGCGCCCTCGATAAGGGCTTGGACGCCATTGAATCGGGATTGGGAGCAGAGCTTAGTTACACCCACGAGATTGCTGACGCTGTCTCTCGCTATCTGTTTGACGCCGGCGGCAAGAGGATCAGGCCACTTCTCACTCTGCTAACAGCCCAGTGGGGTGAGGGTGCCACCGATCAGGTGATCACAGCAGCGCAGGTCATCGAACTGACGCACCTCGCCACTCTCTACCACGATGACGTCATGGATGAAGCGGTAAAGCGCCGTGGGGTCACCGCAGCCCAAAAGGTGTGGACCAACTCGATTGCCATCCTCGCCGGCGATTTGCTGTTCGCAAGGGCCGGATCGCTCGGTGTGGGCTTGGGTGGCGACGCGATGCGTCGCCAAACGGACACCTTTGAGCGACTCGTTGTCGGTCAGATGCGGGAAACCGTCGGCCCGAAAGAGGGCGAAGACCCCATTGAGCATTACCTGGGGGTGTTGGCCGATAAAACAGGATCCCTGATTGCATTATCTGGGGAATTCGGTGTGACACTGTCGGGCGCACCGGTCGAATATGTTCCAGCCATTCAAGGCTTCGGTGAACACATTGGTGTGGCATTCCAGTTGGTGGATGACGTCATCGACCTGTCGGCCGATGAAGAAGAAACCGGCAAAAAAGCAGGGACCGATGTGAGGCGCGGAGTCGCCACACTCCCCATGCTGCTGTTGGAAAAGCGCGCCGAGAACCATGCTAGCGACAACGAGCTCCTCGAAACCCTTCGAAAAGGGGCAACAGGAGATCTCAGTGAAGAAGAATTCAGCGAAGCCATTTCGTCCCTTCGTCACCACCAGGTAACGACAGACACCACGGAAGAAGCCAGGAAAGTAGCCGACAAGGCTATTGCCCACCTGGCCGAGTTGCCAGAAGGGGTGGTCACCGACGCTCTTGAGCGTTTTGCCCACCAAGTCGTGGAGCGCACCCAATAAGGCTGCTGGCTGTGACCGGCTCACGTACTTTGGCCATTGCAGGGAGCGAGCAAAGCAGGGTGTGTGAGCCCGGTAACCTGGGCAGGGCCCAAAACACTGCGAAATGACACGTACTGCTCAGTGACATGCAGGCAGTGTCCGGTGGGTTCAGAAGAGATCAGTTTGAGGAATGTCGAATTAGTACGACGCGGGAGAACACAGACGTGAAACTTAGGCTCGCCATTGTGGGTGCAGGCCCAGCAGGAATCTATGCGGCCGATATTTTGCTCAAATACGAACGAGCCTTCGATGTGTCCATCGACCTTTTTGAACGGCTTCCTGCCCCCTACGGACTGGTGAGATACGGAGTGGCACCGGATCACCCCCGAATTAAGGGCATTATCAATGCCCTTAAGGACATTCTTGATACCGGTCACATCCGCCTGTTTGGCAACGTGAACTACGGAACCGACATCACGTTGGATGATCTGAAAAAGCACTACCACGCCGTGATTTTCTCGACCGGGGCGATGGAAGATGCAAACTTGTCCCTTCCGGGTATTGATCTTCCCGGAAGCTACGGCGCAGCGGACTTTGTCAGCTGGTACGACGGCCACCCGGATGTGCCGCGTGAGTGGCCACTGGATGCCAAGAACATCGCTGTGGTGGGTAACGGCAACGTAGCGTTGGATGTGGCCAGGATGTTGGTCAAGCACCCCGATGACCTCTTGCCCACAGAAATTCCCGACAATGTCTATGAGGGCCTTAAGAAATCGCCCGTCACGGACGTTCACATCTTTGGCCGCCGTGGACCCATGCAGGTGAAATTCACTCCACTGGAACTGCGCGAGCTGGGTGAACTAAACGACGTGGACATGGTGCTACACGATGAGGACTTTGACTACGACCAAGCGGCAAAGGAGGCCATTACTTCCAATAAGCAACTGGTCGTTATTGACC
Source organism: Pontimonas salivibrio (assembly GCF_002950575.1). Lineage (NCBI taxonomy): Bacteria > Bacillati > Actinomycetota > Actinomycetes > Micrococcales > Microbacteriaceae > Pontimonas > Pontimonas salivibrio. Next base: position 1,747,512 of record NZ_CP026923.1, on the reverse strand, counting down.
GAATCTTCCAATCGTGGCGCCAGCGTGAAACAGGTTCCGCCTCCAGGAGGCTTCACTTCCACTTCTATGCCAACCCGCTCGAGGTTCTTGGAAACGAAAAGGTCCAGAACTTTCGATACGAGCGCACCCAACCGGATGGTGCAGGCGGCGTGCGGCCGACGGGGGAGATTCGCGAACTAGACATCGATGCCCTCTACCGGGCAGTCGGATACTTTGGCTCACCCCTGGATGGCATCCCCTTCGATGAGCGACACGGAATAATTCCCAACCATGAAGGCCAAGTACTCGATGATCACAACCGGGTAGTACCCGGAGTGTATGCGACGGGGTGGATCAAAAGAGGCCCGGTGGGCCTCATTGGTCACACCAAGTCGGATGCAATGGAAACCATTCAACACTTGGTCAAAGACCAGGCGTCCTGGTGGACTCCCGCAGAGCCTGAGGAAGATGCTGTTACCCAGTTGCTTGACAGTCGAGACGTGAACTACCGCGATCTCTCAGGTTGGCAGCGACTCGATGACGCTGAGCGTGCCTTGGGCAAGGAGCGAGGGCGGGAGCGACTGAAGGTTGTCTCGCGCGAGGACATGCTCGATAGGTCTCTTCCCGGCGACACTAGTTAAGCTAATTGTGTCTGCCTCGAGAAGGAAACCACCAATGCCCGCTCCTCATGCAGTTCTGGATTCTTCGTCCAGAAATAGACAGGCCCGTCGAATTGCGACAATTTTGGTCAATGCGGGCTTACAGCCGAATGCAACCGTCCTGGATGTTGGCACAGGATCGGGACACATTGCCGGCTATTTGAGCGACAATACAGTCCCTCAAGGTCGCGTCACTTCTGTGGATGTCGTAGATCTGCGAGTGCGTAAAGCCGGTTTTGATTATGTTTCTGTAGCTGGGGCCGCGCTGCCATTTGGGGCGTCTACCTTCGATTGCGTCGTGTCAAACCATCTCCTGGAACATTTAGCATCCCCTGAGGAACAGCAGATTCACCTGGAGGAAGTCACACGAGTGCTGAAAACGGGTGGCATTTTGTATGTCGCCGTTCCAAACCGATGGTTTATCTGGGAGTCCCATTTCGACTTACCGTTCCTCAGTTGGTTACCGAGTCCCGTCGCCTCGAAACTGGTTCGCCTGGCTGGAAAAGGAGACGTGTACGACTGCATCCCCCTGAGTGACAGAAAGCTCCGCAGACTCTTGAAACACACTCCGGTTTCTAGCCGAAGTGTTGCTGGCGAAGCAGCATCTTTCAGGTTGGGCTTTAACTACAACTCGGTCCTACCCGGAGCCCTACTATCCCTTATGCGTGCGCTCGGGGGTGTCTTACTACCAACCTTCATCAGAGTGGGCATAAAGGAGTGAAGGGGGGGTTTGCGTTAGACGCTAAGACTAAAGAGGCGCTTATAGAGAAGAGGGTTCGTCTCGCACCCCGGCGGCAGAAATCGCGACAAACGCTACATCAGCAAGGATTGCAATTATTCGCCAGAGCAAACTTGCCCCCAGTGCTGCAGCCTCGGGCACTCCCAGCAAAATTAACGCTGAGAAGAAAATGATTTCCACTACGCCGACACCGCTGGGAGCAAATATAGCCAGGAGGCTTCCAGCGGACGCGAGGCTAGCGATTCCCACGAAGAGCGGCAGTTGTGTCGCCGATACAGACCCTGGCGCCAAGCTAATGGTCATCAGAAACAGGGTCAAACCATTAAAAAAAGCCACGAGTGTGAAGAGTGCAACGGTTATTAGGTTGGACCTGCCGGACGGGATGTCTTCTGCCGTAATTTCGGGTACTTGACGGAATTGAGCAATCTTTCCTGCAGTCAGTTTCAGAGATTTTGGATGGGCCATGGAAAAGAGGACAGTCGCAATCCCAATGACCAGCAGCGGTAAATAATTGTTTTGCAGTTCCCATTGAGGTAGGCCAGTTAGGGCAAGAAATGAGAGGGCAGAGAAGACGCTGAGTTGCAGAAGTGCTTCAACTAGACTGGTGGAAACGACGCGCTTCTTGCTCAGCCCCAGGTGTCCCGCAACGCTCAATCGGTATATATATTGGGAGACTTTCCCCGGGATGTACCTGCCCATCCACGAAACTGCGTAGACGCTAAGAATCGGAGCGAATCGAGTCGGACGGGGTTTGTTTAGAATGCTCAACATCATGAACCAGTTGAGTGCCATGACCATTCGAGCGGCAAGAGCAACTGCCAAGGCCACGAGAATCAGTGGCCAGTTCGCGATTATTTCTGTGAGCTTGAGCGAGTTCCAGTCGGTCTCGATGATGAAATAAACGAAAAAAGCCAGCACCACGAGCCCGTATACCCAAAGTAGTGTTTTTCGCATTTCGTGTGGCCTCCCTGGTCCTCGAGTCTCCCACCATTTCGTCCAGTCGCTTAATGGAAATTGATTTTTGCCCGCCTGTATGTCGGTTCCGGACTGCTGCCGAGTTAATCCCCGGGTTGATTTCGCTACTGAACCGTCGCGGTCAGTCTTGCCAGCCCTTCGACAAAACGCGTGAGTTGACCGCGTTGGTTCCATTTGTCTGTGGTCAGTTCGGTGGAGGCTTCTCGGTAGTTTTCGGCCAGTGATTCGAGGCGGGTAATGATGTCTTGTCCGATGAGGAGGACAGATAGTTCAAGGTTGAGCGTGAATGAGCGCATATCCAGGTTGCTGGTTCCCATGACGGCAACTTCTCCATCGACGACGATGAACTTAGAGTGCAACACCGTGGGGGCGGGGTAGAGCCAAATATGAACTCCTGCGCGAAGGAGTTCCCCGTAGTAGGAGTGTTGAGCATAAAAAACCAGTGGTTGGTCTCCTACGGCAGACACATAGACGTCGACTCGAACACCGCTTAGTGCTGCGGATGTGATGGCATAGCGCATGGAATCATCGGGGACGAGGTAGGGGCTCACAATGACGATGCGTTTTCGTGCCTGATACATCAATCCGTTAAATAACCGGAGGTTGTTTTCTCCTTCAAAGGCCGGACCACTCGGAACAACCTGCGCCCATGTGTCCTCTGCTGAGTTAATGGCGGGAGAGTCTTCTCCCGGTTCGGCGGTGAGTTCCGGAGTCTCGAGGATGGTGTCGGTTTCTTGATACCAGTCGGTGACAAACAGGGCTTCAAGGCTGTGCACGAGGGGGCCTTCGACTCTGGCCATCAGATCTGACCAGTGCAAGCCTTTGGAGCCCCTTCTACGGTAGCCAGGTTCGATGATGTTTTGGGACCCGGTGTAGGCGACTTCGGTATCGATGACTAAGAGCTTTCGGTGGTTTCGAAGGTCGGGCCGTTGATACACACCCCTCCAGGGCTGAAAAGGCAGCATGGCCCGGTAGTCCACTCCGGCCGCCCGAAGTCGCCGTCGGAGCGCCCTGGAACCAGGAATGCGGGCAGTGGCAACCTGGTCAAACAACACCCGCACCTCCACCCCGCGCTTCTTTGCTCGGGCAAGCGAAGCGAAAAACCCTTCGGTGACCTCATCAACCGACATGATGTAAAACAACACATGCACGGTGCGTTGTGCCCTATCAATGTCGGCAATCATGTCGTCCAGGGTCGCCTGGTAATCAGAGTGCAGGGTGACCCGGTTGCCACGAACCATGGCCATTTGGCCTAAGCGTTCGTTGAGTTGAACCAAGGGTGCGATCAGCCTGGTCGTCTGCCCCAGAAGGGGCAGACGTGTGTTGTTGTTTTCTTGCGTTTTGCGTCCGGAGCGTGAGGTATCACCTGATGCGAGCTCCAACTCTGCTGGGGCAACCCGAATGGAGTCGGGGATATGGCGCTGCTCTACTTCCAAAATACGGTTGGTGGTCTCTTGTTTTCTTCTCCTAGTGGGGGAGAGTCGGTGGGATCCAAAAGCGAGGAAGGCAAAAAATGCCACGAAGGGGATAAAGAAAATGGCCAATAACCACGCCATTGACGTTTGGGGTCGCCTATTGCGGGGAACGATGACTAGTGCAATGAGCCGAAAGCTGATGTCAATGGCAGCAAGTACTACTGCCAGCACTTCCACACCAGACATCAGCGGCCCACTGAGGCTTTAGCGATAGTTCGTGACCTGAACGTCGATGTCCAAGTCGGCGGATTTGATCAGCGAGATGACCTCTTGGAGGTCATCTCTGCTTTTAGACGACACCCGTACCTCGTCGCCCTGGATTTGGGTTTTTACGGCCTTTGGGCCTTCATCTCGGATGAGCTTCGTGATTTTCTTTGCATTTTCGGACGAAATACCGTTTTTGACATTCCCGCCAATGCGGTAGCGCTTGCCCTGCAAGCTGGGGTCAGAGAGCTCAAGGCTCTTTAGAGAGATGCCTCGCTTGACCAGTTTGGACTGGAGGACATCCAACACTGCCTTTACACGCTCCTCCGATGAGGCGTAGAGGGCCACAGAATCACCCTGAAAGGTGATTTCGGGGTCCACGCCTTTGAAGTCGTAGCGCTGGGTGAGTTCTTTTTGCGCTTGGTTAACCGCGTTGGATAACTCCATCGGATCCACCGAGCTCACAATGTCAAAAGAGGAATCAGCCATGGCCCCATGATAGGCAGAGACACCGACTTTCGGGGCTAAACCCAAAAAATCGCTGGATACGAAAAACCGAAATCCTCCCCGGGGCAACCTGGTGGTTATCAGCACCGACAACCATCGTGGCCGATGCCAGCCGACGCAGTGTCAGCCCCCAAGGGCCAGCCTCCACAGTTTCCGCCTATCTAGGGCCAGCCTCTCTAGGGTGGCCCGTGTCACACCCGGTGTCAGACACCCACTATCCTTAAGGGCGCGCACCCGATTGGTGAATACACCGGTCGGGAGCGCCTTAGGCGAGTTACCCAAGCGGCCAAAGGGATCTGACTGTAAATCAGCTGGCACTGCCTTCGGGGGTTCGAATCCCTCACTCGCCACGAAAAAAAATGTAGGAAAAGGTGGGGGTGTGACGTGGGCGCCGTTCGACATGTGGTGATGTGGCAACTCGCCGCTCCGGAAGACCGCGAGGCCACCGTTGCCCAGATGCAATCCAAGTTGGGCGCGCTAGTCGGTGTGGTGCCAGGCCTGCGCTCGTTGAGCGTCAACCCTTCTTTGTTCCCCGGAGACGCCAACTGGGATGTGGTCCTCATTAGCGAACACGACTCAGCCCAAGCACTGGCTGACTACCAGGTCCACCCAGCACACGTAGAAGCAGCTTCCTGGGTGAGCCAGCAGGTTAATGCCCGGGCTGCAGTCGACTACGAACTTGGCTAATCGGCCGGATGTGCGAAGCGGGCAGAGAATTCTAAGCCTCTGATGTCTGGTTCAACAGAATTACTTACTCTTGCTAGGGACATTGCCGCCCAGGCGGGGGCAATGATTCTGGATCGTCGCAGACATCACGTCGAGGTGGCTTCCACCAAATCAAGTGATGTTGATGTGGTCACCGCGGTTGACCATGAAGCAGAAGCCCTCATTCACGAACTACTAGAAAAGGCCCGCCCCGGTGATGGGTTTGTGGGCGAAGAAGGCGGTAGCGGGAGTTCTACCTCTGGAGTGTCATGGGTCGTCGACCCGATCGATGGAACAGTCAATTTTCTATACAACATTCCCCATTACGCGGTCAGTATCGCTGCGGTTGAAGGTGAGCCTGCTCCTGGACAGTGGGACCTACAAGCAGGGGTGGTGTTCAACCCGGCCACGGGGGAAATGTTTCAGGCAGCAAAAGGTCACGGTGCAACACTGGGCGATACTCCTTTGCAGGTGGCGTCTCCTGTGGAGTTGTCCCAAGCACTGTGGTTGACAGGTTTTGCGTATGCCAAGCAGTATCGCGCCGAGCAGGGTCGACTGGCCAGGGAGTTGTTGCCGAAGGTGCGAGACCTGAGGCGAATGGGCACCGCATCTTTGGATCTCGCAGCGATTGCCGCTGCGAGGGGAAATATCTATTTCGAGCGCACCCTGAGCCCCTGGGATCACGCTGCGGGGGAATTGATTGTCACGGAAGCCGGTGGTGTCGTTTACGGCTTTGATGGGGCCCCTGCTGGCCGGGAAGCAATTTTCGCCGGCCACCCTGACATGGTGAGTGTGTTCCACCACGCGGTCGAAGCTGCTGGCGGGGACCGACCACTGTCTGATTTTTTGTAACCCCAGCTCATTCATAGCCTTGGCCATTGCCCGGTCTAAGCTTTATCTATTCGTGATAATTCAGCGAAGTGCGGTATCGTCCCGGGAGTGCGTCGACAGGGTGGTCTAACCCTGAAGGCTTGGACACGCTAATCGGTTGGAGAGTGATTTCTTGGGTATGGGTGGTGAGCGCTAAATGACTAACGCTTCACAGCCCCCGTTTCCCTCGAGGCGCGAGCTTCGCGCGACGCAGCGCGCCGCGAAAGCAGATGCTCAGCCCTCCAATGGTCTAACGCCCCAGCAGCAGGCAAAGGCCGCTGCAGGCGAGGATGAGGCGCACCAGACTGGCATCTCGGCCCTTACCGGCCCCGCCCCGCACATCAACGACGCAGGCACACACACTGCGACTCAATCTGTGCCCACGACCGAAACCGACGACCACGCCAATTCAGCAACGACGGACAGGTTGGCCGTTGACCGAGAGCACCCACGCCACCGCTTGCGGGAGCGTGGCGGTTGGCGGGACGCGAAGCATTCCGGGCCTAAACACACCAGCACCAAACATGGCGAATCACGAGAGAGCTTTTCTCTGACACTAAAGCCATCCAAGAAATCCGATGGGCTACCCGCCAAGACACCAGGACAACGCCTGCTGTCAGTAGGGACGCTTATTGCGGCCCCACTGCTTCTGGTGGGGGTGTCAATGCCCGCCAACCTTTTTTACGGCAGTGACCAGCTCACACCAGCGATTGCGAACGAAGCCCCGCGGTCGCTCGCCGTGGAGGATTCTTCTCAACCCTTCGTGGCCAGTAGTTCAGTGGCGAGCGTGGAAGGTATTCGGCGGGAATCCTGGAGTGTGACGTCTTACGCAGAAGTACTGCGCGCCAAATACGGTGGACGTGCACTTTCCTATGAAACTTCCGGTCAAGGGCCTGTCCGTTGGCCGTTCCCAGTTGCCGTTCAAATCAGTTCAGGCTTCGGTGCCCGAGTGGCACCCTGTCGATACTGCTCTAGCTACCACCGCGGGGTGGACTTCGTTCCCGGACGTGGAGCCCCCATCTACGCCATCGCCGATGGCGTAGTGACCCAACAGGAGTTCTCCGGCGGATACGGAGAACACGCCTACATTGAACACACCATCAATGGCCAAACCGTTCTCTCTGTGTATGCCCATATGGAGTCAGGCAGTAGCCCACTCGATGTGGGCGACCGGGTCGAAGTGGGTGACTTTGTGGGCTTAGTGGGAAACACCGGTATTTCTACCGGACCCCATCTGCACTTCGAAGTGCGAATAGACGGCGTGTATCTCGATCCGTTTGCCTATCTGCAGGCAAACGCCAGTTAAGAAAAGCACGCCAGCGCGGACGGTCACACCAACCTCGATTGCGCCGCAGGGCAATCGAGGTTTCTAAAGCGCAGGCTTCGCTTAGTGCCCTTTGATCCACACCGTGTGGTCGGGTGCCAGCTCGGACGGAGCCGGCCAGATGCTGGATGCAATGATCTTGCCATCGGGCAATGCCACAGGGTGGTTGCCAAAGTTACACAGCACCGTCACGTTACCATTCTGGAAGCGAAGCGCTTGGGGGTCCGCACTTTCCTGCCAGCTCAGTTGCCCCGTGCCGAGGGCATGTTCTTTTCGAAGTTGCAGGAGGGTCTTATAGAGCTCCAGCGTCGAACTGGGGTCACCTTCTTGTTGGTCCCGGGCTAGCTCACCAAATACTTCAGGCTGTGGAAGCCAGGTCTCACGGCTGGGGGAGAACCCAAAAGCAGGTGCGTCTTTCACCCAGGGGATAGGGACCCGGCATCCATCTCGTCCGTAGCGCTCACCATTCGTCCTGTGGAACGTCGGGTCTTCGCGAAGCGCATCTGGAATATCGATGACTTCTGGAAGCCCAAGCTCTTCACCCTGATACAAATACGCGCTTCCTGGAAGAGCCAACATCAGTGCCGTGGCCGCACGGCCACGGCGAGTGGCCAGCGCCGGATCTGGTCTCTCAGGAGAGTTGGGCCCCAAGCCACCAGGGACAATGGACTCTTGGTCAGCGAGCGCCAAACGAGAAGTGTGTCTCACCACATCGTGGTTCGAGAGTACCCAGGTTGAGGGGGCTCCGGCATCACCGAAGGCTTTCAGTGACTCGTCAATGACGTCACGTAGTGCTTCTGGTTGCCATGGTGCCGAAAGGTAGGCGAAGTTAAACGCTTGGTGCATTTCTCCGGGGCGCACATAACGCGCCATGCGCTCCAGCGGCCACACCCACGCTTCAGCGCACAAGATCCGATCCTCGCCGTATTCGGCGAGGATGCCACTCCAGTGCCGGTACACGTCATGAACGGCGTCCTGGTCCCAAAAAGGCTTTGCCGCGCCAGGGGAGCGATCCGCCAGCTGTGCATCCGAGAGGTCAGGAAGCCCTGGTTCTTTCATCAGGCTGTGGGCGACATCAACTCGGAAACCATCCACACCCCGGTCGAGCCAAAAACGCAAAACCCCATCGAAGTGTTCCCACACTTCTTGGTTAGTCCAGTCGAAGTCTGGTTGAGAAGAATCAAAAAGGTGCAAATACCACTGACCTGGAGAGCCATCGGCTTGAGTTATGCGGGTCCAAGCCGGCCCGCCAAAGACTGACTCCCAGTTGTTGGGCGGAATGTCACCGTCTTCTCCCAAGCCATCCCGGAATATATAGCGCGCACGGGCATTAGATCCGGGTGTCGATGCGAGGGCTTCTTGAAACCAGCGGTGTTCACTCGAGCTGTGGTTGGGCACCAAATCGACAATGATCCGAAGGCCAAGCTCATGTGCGCTGAAGATGAGTTTTTCTGCGTCAGCCAATACCCCGAAGCTCGGATCTACATCGGTGTAATCCGACACGTCATAGCCCGCATCGTTCTGCGGGGAGGGATAAAACGGTGACAACCACACGGCGTCAACACCCAAAGACTTCAAATCTCCCAGGTGCCCCTGGATGCCCTTCAGGTCACCGAGACCGGTTCCATTCGAGTCCGCAAAAGAACGCGGATAGACCTGATAAATCACCGCGTCCTGCCACCAGTCGGCAGGACGCAAGGGGTGTGAAGACGAGTTTGACATGCCTACAACTCTAGTGCGTTGGCCAAAAGAGCGACTTCGCTCCGAGGGTTGGTTCTGCTCTAATCCATGAGGGCGCATTGCGCCCATCCTGAAGCGCTTGTGGTGCTCTGGGTGTGTTTGCCGGAGGCCCAAAAAGGGTGCTAGCCTCAAGCGTTGTTTCGCTGACGCGAACTCGCCCCGATAGCTCAGTGGTAGAGCACTTCCATGGTAAGGAAGGGGTCGTCAGTTCAATCCTGACTCGGGGCTCGGATGATTTCTTATCCACACGCGGCGGGGTAGCTCAGCTGGTCAGAGCGCACGGCTCATAATCGTGAGGTCGCGGGTTCGAGCCCCGCCCCCGCTACAACACCGCTACAGATTTTTGGTGAGTCTTTGGTCGACGACCGAGTCTTTCGGGATAGTTAGGTGGGCAGTCAGGCCCGGCACCGAGGTAATGAAACTCCGGAAGGCCACCAAGATCTTCGTTTTGAAATCGCTTGGTGTTCGTGATTGGTGCGCGCAGCGGTCGGAAAAATGTGGTGACAGTCTTGTTCGGTTCCCGATAAGAGGGTCGCGATCGGACTTCCGTGAGCCTCGTCCTTGCTGATGAGTGAGTAACGATTTTCCCGGCAGATCGCATTCAGAGACACGGGCTAGTGCGTCGTTCAACGCTCCCATACTGCGCCTAAGTAGCCAAATGGTTTTGCCGGTCGGGCTAGTCTCGATGGTTTCTGCTGGCGGCGCTCTCAGTTCCCGACCATCTCGGGCTTGGCATCGAGGAATTTAACGACGTGATCGTATCAATCCCAACTTCGGCGGAAATCTTCACCTCGCCAGCACATAGCCATGCCGATCTGGCGAGTAGCTAATCAAGGGTAAAGGCAAGTTGCAATCCGAATCCGAATCCGAATCCGAATCCGCATTCGAACGGAACTATGATTATGTGGTGGTTCTAATCTCATTCGAGCATCGCTTCATTCTTTTGAAAAGCATCAAGACGGCAGGCACTTCGGTTGAGGCAACTTTCATGAAGGCCTTGGCGCCGAACTCCCCCATGGGAGAAACTAGCCCCGAGTTTTTCTCGGATAAACTTTATTGCTCGGAGAGGAGGACCCGGGGAAAGCTCGCCGAGGGTTTTCTCCTAAAGCCCCACTGCTCGCTGGCTGAAGCTCGCGAGAAGTTCCCAATAATTCGAGACTTCGACGTCATTGTCTGCATTCGAAATCCTTACGAACGGTTTGTATCCTTTTTTTGGTGGAAATTGAAAAAGTTTCCCCGGTGGTACCGGACACTCTCAAAAAGCCCCCGTCTAATCCAGCGAATTTCTGTGAACTTCTTCATCCTCTTTGGGCCCAGCCCTAAATATTTTCCAATCCTCGAGCTGCTCAGTAACCCAACTTCGCCGCCGGAAGTGATCCGATACGAGAATTTGGGAAATGATGTGGCGAGGATACTTGAGCGGTTAGGGGTTGAAAATCAAACCGGAGTTTTCCAATTGAAGACAGGCCTCAATCCCTCCCGGAAGGAGGACGCTAGGGGATATCTCTGGAAGCAATCCCGGAAGAAGGCACAAGACGTTCTTGGTTGGGAATTCGATACATTCGGGTACCTACGGTAATGGCCTTGCGGAAGAAGCGCCTCCTCCATGTGGTTCCGGGTATCAATGACGACGCGCCACGTAGTCTTGCCCGTGAGCATGCGCTGGCAATTTCCTCTATTGCCCATGCGGTACGCAGCTTTTCTTTAACGTCGTGGGACGTTCACGTCAGACTCGTACGATCTTCTGAATGGAAAAACAACGCCCTGGACGGGATACAGGACTTCATTGCTCCAGAGTTGGCCGATCGGTCTCACTGGATAGGAAAGAAATTTCCGCCTGTCTTCGACTACGTATCACGGATTGATTCCGGGGAGTTTGACTTGGTCATTCTAAGTAATTCCGATATCGGTTTGGTGGATGACGGTTATCAACAAATCATCGAACTTTGGGAACAGAAGCGGGCTTCTCTATCAATTCACCGCAGAACGGTTCATGTTGGGGAAGAGAGTCCTGTTACCTCCACTTTTCTTCAAGAACACTCCTTAAGCCACCCGGGTTCTGACTTTTTTGTTCTGGAAGAGGCGGTTTTTCGGCGTATCCAGAAGCATGTTGGTGATGACCTATGTTTTGGAATAAATCCTGTCGGTGGTGCTTTTTTGGCCCTCATAGCCTCCAGTTCATCGCGTTTTGAAAAAGTGACCGACCGTTTCATTACATTCCACCTTGAGGACCAGAGGCGTTGGGCGTCTCCGGCGTACTCCTCTTTCCGACGCAGGAATTATTGGAACGTTCTCCTTGTGTTTAGGCGAATATTCGTTACTTCGGGGCTGCGTGCGGGTCTGCGTGGGCTGGCGGAATTTGGGAACGGGAGCGCCCTTTCGGGGGTGAAAAGGCTCCTACTGGGGCTCGCAGGTGACCATCTAAGAAATGTGTTTAAGAGGATAAGGGCAATATTTTGGGTCGTCCGAGGCAGGCTTGTTCGTTTCTTGATGAACCTTGGAGTTTTCCCTGTCCCGGCAATTACGGTGATTTCCGGCGGTGGGGTTGCAACGACCACCCTGCTGCGCCATGTGTCGCGGTTTGCTCTCACAAACTCCCCTTCGGACAGGGACGGACTGAAGCATCTGTCGAAACCGTTTGGAAGGTTGCTGCAGCAGAGCAAAATCCTCTACGTCAGTCGAAATCATGATGACCAACTCAAGAGTCTTGAGCGGCGCGGAATTATGCGAATTCAGTTAATTAAGTTCATTGGGGCACGGGGCCTGTTTGTGCCGAAAGAAAATCTCAGAAGCGCAACTCTGAACGAACTTCGACTGCAGGAACAACTCTTCGGCAAGCTTCGTGATGCAACCATTTTTCACCTCCGCTACCCAGAATGCTTTAACCAAGCCTCTGAACTTGCTGAATTTCTAGGGCAAAACGATCCCGCATTTATTGAGGAATTTCCAGAATTTAGAATCTGAGGGATGCGGCCTTCGAAATGGTGCGAGTAGATGTCTGGCCTTTCGCTGGAGGGTGACGGTCTCCTCTTTTGGAGGCTGGCGCCATGTTGCTAGCTTCTCAGCAATTCAGTGCCAGGAGAGAAACGGGAAAGCTCATCTGGCTAAAACAATAACTCTCAGTGAAAGCGCTCAACCAAACAAGCATTGCTCAACAGACCTTCCTCAATGGTCCCTCAGCCCCACACACCCTGTTCGGGATGTAAATCAGTGGCCTCCAGGTCTGACAGGGGGGGGGGATTTCGAACTCTACAACTGAGAGGATCGGGCAACCCTAACTTCCGCGGTTCGCTTTGGTGGCCGAGACCGTCATAGACTGAGAAGCTCTAGGGCGGTGGCTCAATTGGTAGAGCAGCGGTCTCCAAAACCGCAGGTTGCAGGTTCGAGTCCTGTCCGCCCTGCGAAGCCAGTGTGCTGGTGAAGTATCAATCAAACGAAAGTGTGTGAGTAGTGGCAACAAATTTGCCTGACCCAACGCCGGACAATCCGGTCGCAAAAGATAAAGCGGAGCGGGAAAACCGCTCCGGTGTTTTTGCGCGCCTGGTGTTGTTTATCCGGCAGGTCATTGACGAACTCCGGAAAGTGGTCACCCCTACCAGGAGTGAACTGGTCAACTACACCTTGGTGGTGTTGGTGTTCGTGCTGATCATGATGGGAATCATCGTCGCCTTTGACTTGATCTTCGGGTGGGCGATCTCGTGGGTGTTTGGTGACGGGTCCTCGCTCTTCTAGGGGCGAGTGTTCTAGGAGTGAGCGTAGAAACTTAATAAAACGCCTGGTGTGCAATGGCCGGCAACTAAGCACCGGTCCGGGAATCACCAAAATCGCACATCACAGGCAATTTGTGGCCGATAGGTAGAGACTTTAGGAAGTACAAGGAAGGTAAGTGGATAAGTCGTGAGTGAAGACCACTTGAAAGACATTGATTCGGCAACAGCTGCCGAGCAGTCCTCGGAAGAAGATGAAGCCCAGGAGGGCAACATCTTGAACGAGGAGCTACACGGCTCGGATGCTGCCGAGAGCACAGCGATGCACGTCGTCGATGACGACGCCACCAACTATGACGAATCGACGGCATCGCTGGATGCGGCTAACGACGTCGAGGCGGATGCTGTTGTTGAAGACGCGTTGGATATTGACTCCATACAAGAAGCGGATGCTTCTGTGGCGGCAACGTCTGATGAGTCAGAATCGTGGGACGAAGAACACCAAGACGATGGAACAGTCGCTGGAGCGGCTGCTGAAACAGAGGGTGCGTCGATGGTGACCTCGGACGACGAGGATCCTTACGCGGACTTCCGTAAGGAGCTTCGCCGCCAACCCGGCAAATGGTATGTGGTGCACTCCTATGCAGGTTTTGAAAAGCGGGTGAAGCAAAACCTCGAAAACCGTCGTACTTCTCTGGGTATTGAAGACTTCCTGTTTGAAGTCCAAGTTCCCATGGAAGACGTGGTGGAGATCAAAAACGGTCAGCGCAAACTGGTGACTCGCGTGCGAATCCCCAGCTACGTCCTTGTGCGTATGGACCTCAATGAAGACTCGTGGTCGGCGGTTCGCCACACCCCCGGTGTGACGGGCTTTGTGGGTAATGCTCACAACCCCACGCCTCTTCGCTTCGAAGAGGCGTTCGAGATGTTGAAATCCACCGTTCAGGTGGCAGAAGCCCCTGCAGCCAAGGGCGCCGTTCACACTGCCGGTGGTCCGGTGTCCCGGATGCTGCCCGCTGAAGTGGACTTCGAAATTGGTGAAACGATTACCATCAAGGAAGGGTCGTTTGCGGGCCTTCCTGGCACCATTAGCGAAATCAAGCCTGAGAGCGGTAAACTCACAGCTTTGGTGTCGCTGTTTGAGCGTGAAACTCCGGTCGAGCTTGGCTTCGACCAGGTCGCCAAGCTTTAGACACGTAGAATCACGCAAGGCATCACGCGCGGTGTCACACCGCGTGTGATGAAACACCACAGACCACCGCAGTAAAGACACGCTTTACTGTCGGGAGCGTGTGAGGAAACTCACACACGAACAAGAAGAGGAAACAGATGGCACAGAAGAAAGTTGCTGGGCTCATTAAGCTCCAGATCCAGGCTGGTCAAGCCAACCCTGCCCCACCCGTGGGTCCGGCCCTTGGTCAACACGGCGTCAACATCATGGAGTTTTGCAAGGCCTACAACGACGCAACAGAATCCCAGCGGGGAAACGTCATTCCGGTGGAAATCACCGTCTACGAGGACCGCTCGTTCAGCTTTATTACCAAAACTCCGCCTGCGGCGGAGTTGATTAAGAAAGCTGCTGGTGTGAAGAAGGGCTCTGGAGTCCCCCACACTGACAAAGTGGCCAACATCACTCCTGCTCAGGTGCGAGAGATCGCCGAAATGAAACAGCAGGATCTAAACGCCAACGACATCGAGGCTGCCGCCAAGATCATCGAAGGTACTGCCCGCAGTATGGGCATCACCGTCGGCTAAGTCGGCTCACCAACAATCCCACCATTTTTTTTCGCGGGAGAGCCAGCCAGGCTCGCGACACCGCACGTCGAAGTAAAGGAAGACGCACAAATGGCACACTCCAAGCAATACCAGAAGGCTAAAGAGCTTCTCACTCCCGGCCACTTCTACTCGCCCAAAGAGGCAGTGGCTCTGGCCAAACAGTCCGGTTCAGCGAAAACCGACTCCACCGTTGAGGTGGCCCTCAAAATGGGTCTTGACTCCAGAAAAGCCGACCAAATGGTCCGCGGTACAGTCTCGCTGCCGAACGGCACCGGAAAGACTGCCCGCGTCATCGTGTTTGCCACCGGCGCTGCTGCGGAAGCAGCAAAAGAGGCCGGTGCTGACGAAGTGGGTGGCACTGAACTGATCGAGAAAGTTGCCGGAGGCTACACGTCGTTTGATTCCGCCGTGTCTACCCCGGAGCTCATGGGTCAGGTCGGAAAGCTCGGTAAGGTACTCGGGCCCCGTGGCCTTATGCCGAACCCCAAGACCGGCACCGTGACACCAGATGTCGCAAAAGCGGTCAATGACATCAAGGGTGGACGTATCGAGTTCCGCATTGACAAGCACGCCAACATGCACTTCGTAATCGGTAAAGCAAGCTTCACCGAAGAGCAGCTGTTGGAAAACTTCACCACTGCTTTAGAAGAAATCAATCGTGTGAAGCCGGCAAGCTCGAAGGGCCGCTACATCCAGAAGGCCGCCATGTCGACCACCTTTGGTCCCGGTATTCCTTTGGATGTCAGCCAGGTCTAACCTGCTGATGTAATCGTGGCTCTCGGGGTGGTTCGTCAGGCCCGGGTGCCACGGTAGGGGTCGCTTCAGGAGCATGGCCACCCGCCTCGCCCTGGCAGCCTTCCCTAGGCCGTTCCTTAGGGCTTTTAGTCCATGGTTCTGGTTCAACGTGGCCTGGCCCTGCCTGCAGGCCAGCAAATGGGAAAGGGTTTTGCCATATTTGGCGCGATTTGGTGTTGTGTTCCCACTACCGATAGATTCTTTTCAGCCAAAGACCGCCGGTCGTGGGGCGTGAGAAATCACAAACCACCGAAGCACAGGGTGAAAGCCCTCGGCCCGCGTAGGCGTAACGAGAACATTTAATGCTCCGTGCGCATGCGCCCGGAGCATTTTTTATGCCTGGTGGTCTGCGGTGACAACAACAACCAAGGAGAACCATGGCGACAAAGGAAGCAACGGTCGCAGAGCTCACGACGAATTTTCGTGAATCTGCTGCGGTGTGGCTGACTGACTATCGGGGACTGAGTGTCTCGGAGTTGAAAGAACTCCGCAGTGCTCTGCGTGCCGATGCCAGCTATGCCGTGGTGAAGAACACGCTGACAAAGATTGCAGCCAAAGAAGCGGGCATCGACGTTCTCGATGACCTCCTCGTTGGCCCTTCCGCTTTGACTTTCGTTTACGGGGATCCCGTGAACGCTGCCAAAGCTCTGCGCAACTTCGCTAAAGACCACCCCGCCCTGGTCATTAAGGGCGGCTACTTCGAAGGTGCACCACTGAGTGCTGAAGAAGTTGACGCATTCGCGAAGCTCGAATCCCGCGAGGTGCTGCTTGGCAAACTCGCCGGTGCCGTCAAGGCTTCGCTGTTTGCTGCCGCGTATCTGTTTACTGCTCCGCAGGCATCTGCCGTTCGGGCAATCGACCAGTTGCGTCAGAAAAAAGAATCTCAGGGCGCGTAAGCACCCGAACCCCTACCTACAACACAAGGAGAAATCATGGCTAAAATGTCTACCGACGACCTCATTGAGGCGTTCAAGGAACTCTCGCTCATTGAA
The DNA here is from genome assembly GCF_002950575.1 of Pontimonas salivibrio. Lineage (NCBI taxonomy): Bacteria > Bacillati > Actinomycetota > Actinomycetes > Micrococcales > Microbacteriaceae > Pontimonas > Pontimonas salivibrio. Next base: position 1,731,065 of record NZ_CP026923.1, on the reverse strand, counting down.
CTGAGCGAATTCGTCAAGAAGTTCGAAGAGGTCTTCGAAGTTACCGCAGCCGCTCCGGTTGCTGTCGCAGCTGCCGGTGCACCTGCCGCCGGTGACGGTGGCGCCGAGGTTGAAGAGAAGGACTCTTTTGACGTCATTCTCGAAGCCGCTGGCGACAAGAAAATCCAGGTCATCAAAGAGGTGCGTGCTCTCACCAGCCTCGGCCTCGGTGAAGCCAAAGCCCTCGTTGATGGAGCCCCCAGTGCAGTTCTGGAAGGTGCTAACAAAGAGACCGCTGAGAAAGCCAAAGAGCAGATCGAAGCTGCTGGCGGAACCGTCACGCTCAAGTAGTTAGGCCCATCAGAGGCACAACCCAATGGGTTGAAAAACGCCCGGCCAGATTTCCCTCGGGAAATCTGGCCGGGCGTTTTCTATTAACCGAACACAATGATCGGGCACGGCGACCCTACTGTTTGAGCTGATGCGTGTTTCGGCGGGGAAATAGGCGTGTTGTTGGGCGGGATTCCTCGTTGCTTCCCGTCCGAGCGTGCTTGGCTTACTTAGTCGAGGCGTGAAACATCTCCCGCAGGGTAGTGACTGTTTCTTCTAGCGCTTCTTCTGACTTGATGGCAGCCCAGCCAAGGTCGCCCTGCCAGCCCTCGTGGCAGTGCTTTTCCAGGTAGGACAGGGCACCCTCCCCGGAGACTGGACCTTCATCGTTGGCGCAGGCAGTGAGAAAAGCCTGTAGGGCTTCGCTGCCGTGGGATTGGATTGCACCTAGGTATTCGGGGTAACCGGCGACATGGACAGGTATTCCGGCGATTGATGCTTCCAGACCCACCGTTCCAGAGATGGTGATCACTCCTAACGAGCGTTGAATTAGCTCCTGTGTGGGGATGACCGGGTCGGCAATAACCACATTGCCCCAGCTTTTGAGTTTTCGGTAGAAGGCGTAGCGGCGGTCTTCAATCATTGAGGGGTGTTCCAACACTACGCAGGCGACTTCGGGATCAATGCCCTTGAGCGTGCGAGCGACCTGTTCAACGACGTCGTCATCTTCGGTGCCCAAACCTTGGGTGAGAATAGCCGATTCTGGGCGAAAGTGGAGTGGTACCACCACAAAGCGCTCTGGTAGGGCGCCCTCACCGGTGAGAGTTTTTCGGTCAAAGATGTATCGAAAACTTCTGAAGACCTTCATCAGGAGGTAAAGGTGGACCCGGCGGTTAATGCTCACCCAATAGCGCAGCCAGCGGAACTTTCGGGGCCTGCTAAAGGGCCCAGTTTGGAGCTTCCGCACTTGGGCTTTCCAGCCCCGTGCGAGTACCTGGCCTATCGCTTTTAACGGGGCGTTGTGGCACTGTTCGACAAAGCCAGCCTCGGTGACGGCAAGGTTGTTCGGATACAGGCTGTTTCCGAATGCCTCGATTTCTGCCCTCAGGTTCTCTTTCGTGTTCGGTGCTGTGAGGGATTCACCGGGCTCTTGGCTGATGGGGAGAAAGAAGTAATCGAGTTTGAGGTAGTCCTTGTAGCGCACCCGTCGAAAAACGCGTACAGGAATGTTTCGAGCCCGACAGACCGCGCCGACAAAGTTCTTGACCAGATACTGGTCCCACATCATCACCACCACATCTGGTGCAAAAGCGTCCAGAGTGTCTAAGACTTTTTCGAATACTAAGACGCTCGCTGCGTTTTTCTCCGCTTGGGTTAGTGGGTGATAAAACGGAGCCCTCTCGCGCGGCATCAGGTGAGGGTCAGAGCTCATCACCGCATCTAAGTAGTCAATACCTTCACTCTTGGCGATGGTCTCAACCCGAGTGAGGGCATCGCGTTGATCGACGCTAGGGATGGTTTTGTGCCATTCCAGGAGATCTTCAAAGATCACCGCGGTGCGGTGTGATGCACTCTCGGCGAGCTTTCGAAGACGTCTGGATCCCCTGTTATTCCTAATCTGGAAAGGATCGGCAACAATTAGGAGTGTCTCAAGGGAAGGGTCTTCTTCCTTCAACCGTGTGAGGAAGCGACTTGCCACCCGTGTTTCCCATGGTTCATACGCGACGAAAGCCACCCGATTAACACTCACACCATTTCCTCTTTCGTCACCACAAACGTCTAATATCGATCACTAACAAAAAGACACTACCAACGCAGTTGCCGGCCTCAGCGAGGTGAGTCTGTATAGGCCAAAAGTTCCCGCTCCAAGTCCTCCGCGGAAATGGGAGCGAATTGGTCCTCCTGCAGGGCCAGGTATTTCCAACCGAGGCCCAGTTCGGCGCTGAGTGCTTCGAAATGGCCGAGAGGATTGGACCCAACCGGATTCCATCCAATTTCGATTACCTGCGCTCCGGGCGGAAGAAACAATGCATTAGCAAGCCCTGCGCCGTGTTGTCCGATGAGGAGATCCGCGTTGGAGCAGGCGGCAACGGTTTCTTCAGGGGTTTTGGCTGAGCCATCGAGTAATTCCACCGAGAAGTGTTTCTCAAGGCTTTTTGCGACAGTCTTCAGATTGGGGATGTTTCGTTTAGCCGGCCCGAATTCTCTAGTGGGGTGTTGTGTGAGCGCATCCGGGACGTGGTCACGAATCAGAACGACCGCCTTTGGTTTGTCCCCTGGCTTTGGTTCATGGGGCGGCACAAATCGTCCACGAATATGTTCCGATACTTCAGAAAGTGGACGTTGGGAAAAGTTTCGGTAGAGGTCCCAGTCGGTAAAAGTCTCGATGACAAATCCCCTTGCAAAACCCCTTTTTCTCGCCCGGTAAGCAGTCTGGAGACCCTCTACCGCATCCATGGTCTGCGCTGGCTTTTGAGGGAGCCATTCAAACCACTTGTCCATCGGGCCGCACTGGAGCAGCACGTGTTCGGTATTTGGGTTCTGCAGCATGTGCCAGTAAGCCGGAACGAAATAGCCCAAAAGGAAGTGGTAGTAGCCAAGTAGAGGCCCCCGTGTAATTGGGACCAACATTTTGGGGTACGAGTCTCGGTTTTTTACCCGCCGAATCCGACGAAAGACGCTTTTCAATTCAACACCCTTTCTCGCCGGCTCAAATTTCGCAGCTCAATCATTATTTTTCCCTGGGGTTTTACCTTCAACTAGGCAGTGTCTCTCACCAGCTGGTTTGCCTGGGCCTTGTACCTGCCTCGAAATGCCATGACGTTCACTGAGGTGATCGCGCGTGCGGGGAGCTTCATTTCCTCGATAGAACGACCCCGAGGTACTCTCTAACGTCATATCCGTTATCGTACTCGCGAGCACTACTCCGAAAACCACCGTCCCGGGCGCGCGATTAGATGAGGGGTCTGCTTCCAACTGTTTAAGGTCTCGGCGACTAACGTGGTTCGGAGTGAAACCCTTTACCTATGACTCCCCGCCGGGAAATTCTCGATTGCACACCTAAAAGAGGGGCTAAAGAGTGAAAGCCTCACGCTGGCCTAAGGCACTATTTGTTGTGTTTTTTCGGCGGGAGCCGACTCCTGCCCCGCCTAGCGCCTCTTCCTCGGAATTGATGCTCCATATCGGGCTTCGAAAAACCGGCAGTTCCTATTTGCAGTCGATGTTTGCGCTTAATCGTGAGGCGCTTGCACAGCTGGGCGTGGACTACCCGAGACCTGCCAGTGCAGCGCACGCCGAGGCGGGGCTTACTTCTAGTGGAAACGCGCCAAGCCGACGCATTCATAAAGTCCTTAGAGCAGCGCGAAAGGTTGACACACCGCTAGAAAGAATTCTGTATTCACGCGAGCAGCTCTCGGAGGAAGTCGTTCAGCTGTTGAGCAGTTCGAACGGGCGAGCTGCGTTCAAAGAAATGCTCGAATTCAAAGGACGCCCTTTGCGGGTCGTATTTTTCATCGTTATAAGAGACCCTCTCGAGTGGGCTTTTTCGAAATATCAACAAAGCGTGAAACACGATCGGGTGACTGCTTCGCTCAACGACTGGCTATCGTCAGATGCTGCCCTGTTTCAGGAAGGTCTTGCCGAATCCGTTGCCTGGCTTCGAAACAACGGCGTCGACGTGCGAATTTTGAATTACTCCCGGCATAAAAACACGCTGTGGGCGAGCTCTTTGAAAGCTCTTTCGATCCCAAATGTTGGAGAGTGGGTCGAACCCCCAATTCGTATGGTTAATCGCTCGCTGACCGCGGGCGAGCTTAGAATCCAACGCATTGCGAACAGCCTGGAGGGATGGGAACCGGAGGAGATATTCGCAAATGGTTTTCTTGCGCGAAATACCGATGCGCCGAGAGGGATTCCGGCACTGACAGAAGAAGCGTACGAACAATTTGTCCGAAGGGCGACGCCATTAATTGACGCCCTAAATGATGTGGTTGCCGAGTCTGAGCGATTAGAGCTGGGGCCATACGACCCAGCTTGGTCCCAAGCATTTGAGGAAGAGCAGCGAAACGGAGTGTTCCTGGACGACAGCGCACTCAATGCGTTAATCAAGTCCCTTCGAGATCGTCTGGTCAAGTACCCGAGATATGACTAGATTAATGTCTACTCTTCAGTCTGCTAGGAGGGGGTGAACGCAACCAACTAATTCAAATCGGAGTGACTTTAATCAGTAATCGCTTTCAGTCAACCCCAAATCGTCGCCGATTATGGCTCTCTTCCCACGACTTGGTGTAACCGAGGTTATACCTTAGTTTAGAAACGTTCTCATTAACCGTTTGCGCACCCTGGCTTGGTGCTTAGGAGCAAGCTTTGATTTCGCCATTGGAGTAGACAGAAGGCGTAGCGCAAGGGGGTGAAGAGGGCTAAGCGCTTTGAGAGAGGCTGTAGGTCTCAGGGTTGACGCGTGGATGTCCAACCACCCGGTCCCAGCCAATCTCAAAATCGCTCGAACATCTGCGAAGCTGAACCAATGACTCTCAATGTCTGACCCAATGGGCCCCGAGGAGTGGTGGGGGAAAGAAAAATAGTGTGTTTCTCCATCAACACCTTCAAAAGGAAAATCCTGATAATGTCTCGCGACAGACTTGCCGCGGATGATTTTGTAACTGTTGTAATGGCCAATTTGACTTAGCTGTTGCAGAATTTTCATGCTGTGCACCTCAACTGAGAGGGCTGCCGGGAAGCTTCCGAAGCGTTTCAAGGAACGCAAAATAGCGAGATCGTAGTGTTCTAAATCAATTTTTAGATAATCCGGCACGCCGAAACGGTCCAACAATTTGTCCAGAGTCGTGGTGGCTACTTCGACAGGATCAAACTGTTCTGGATCCTTCCCTGATTCGACAAGACTTGACTGAACATCGTGTTCTTTGCTTACCCAAAACCGCACCTTCCCATGTATTGGGAACTCGGTAATTGCTGCCTCTTCCAGAAACAGTCTCCCCTCCCGAAGTTCTGCGGAGAAGCGAGAGCGGATCTCTCGGCACCGTGAGGGGTTTGCTTCGACAGCCACCACCTGCTGGGCTTTTTCAAGGTAATAAGGCAGATCGTTTCCAGCGTGGGCCCCCAGGTCAATAATGAGCCTCATGGATTTAGGTGCCTGGCGTCGAATTTGTAAATCACTAGACGATCGTCACAGCTCCGCATTGCGCCCTCGGCCGCATTCGCCACGCATCAACGAACAGGAACCCCCCTTGGGAAGCTACTTCTAGTCGGTGCTCTTTTTTTTGCCCCACCACGGTCCTCACCTTATCTCAATTTGATTCACTCTTTACGTGTGAAGGACGCCTTCGAAGCCTCCTTCACACGCGCAGGATGTATATCCGTGGGGCCATGGGTTGTCCGGGGATCCTCGGAAAGAAGCGAAACCACCCCCCCGGGGCCTATTTGGTGAACGAAAAGGAGGTCTGAGACCATCCAGTGAAGCATTTGTAGCATCGCTATGCTGGAAATGCGCAATGGCTGACAAGCAAGCAGTCTCGCCACCCCCTCACCAAGCTAAAACGTTTCAAACGTGTTTATGAGGAATGGAAACAGTGTCTAAAAGTTTCAGGTTTAATCGCTTGGCGAAAGATTTATTGACTCGGACCGGAGTCGGTTTCTTCAAACGTCCCTCTGAAGTTTCGCTGAGAGGTAGACCCTGGTGCACGGTTCTAACGCGATTTGAGAATTCATCGTTTATCTCAGTAGGGCCGTTCTTTTGGTTCAGAGGAAGATTCGGCAAGACATCCTTGAAGGAGCGTTCGACCACACGGGGTTCTGATTCAAGCCTACATAGCGACTACCAAAAACAGCCGTTCATCCTGTCTAGCCTCCTCAACGGCTCTGTTAAGGATGAGTCCTGGTACCTTTCCGCCGTTGTCCCTCGAGAAATATCGAAAGGAGATTTTTGGGTCCTCGGAGGAGACAAGAATCTAATTGACGGGACCAGGCTGAGGGCCCACAATTACTTCCATTTTTTACTGCAGGCCGTACCGGTTTACTTGACTCTGGGGCGGGGAGCTTCTTTATTGATTCAGCTACGCGGCTTGAAGAATTGGCACAAATCAGTCTGTGCGCACCTCAATATCCCCCTACGCCCCGCTTCGAGTGTAGAAGTAGTAAACTGGGATTTGGTGCGGAGTCCGGGACTCTATCCGGCAACAATTGCAGTTAACGCCTTGAGAAACCAGCTGCGAAATGCACGAGGGGGCAGTTCCTTCTTGCGCTCCCACCAAGACGTCAAGCAAGATGACCGCCCCCGCGTACTCATCATCAATCGCACCGAAGCCACGTCTCTACATAAGGAACGATTGCTCGGTAACCTCGTGGAGCTCGAGTCGGTACTCAGAGCTCACGTGCACCTTAAGGTTGCGGATCTCGGAACGATGCCTTTTCGGGAACAAATTCACCTAATTAACTGGGCGGATGTTTTGTGCGGTCCTCACGGCGCGGGGCTCGGTAATATGGCTTTGCACTTTCAACCAGAACCGCCCGAAGTAATCGAGTTGGTGCACCACTCGAATGTTCGTTGGCACTTCGAAAGGCTAGCTTCTATCCTGGGGTTCGGGTACCAACGGGTGTTCCTGAGGGAAGGGTTCAACGGACAGCTGTTCGTTGAACCCGGAGAACTTCTTAGCGTTATTCGAAGAATTTGGTCCATCAAATCGCAGTAATTCGGATTTATACGGGTTGAGAGATCCCTTCGGCTAGGTTGTGGCCTCACTCTGAACCTGGAACCGAGTGCCGGCTTCACGATAAGAAAGTCCCCATGCAAGGTTTGCGGGGGCGGCTCTTCTAAGAGGCTCTGCGTGATGTTGGCATCTTCCCGTTAGCCACGCAAGTTATCAAGATCTTCCAATGTGGAAAGTGCGGGGGAGTCGCGAACTTGAATAGTTCGGGGTGTCGTCCTGGACTTTATAGCCTGATGCGAGGCTGCCGATACAGAATCCGCAGGATGTGGGAGCGAGAGCTTTTCGCCTGGCGATTTATTCTAAGCATGGCTCGGTCACAGAGCGGTTAAGGATCTAGCGGGTGGTGTCTCGGTTGGGTTTACTGCAGAAACTGGTTGGATGTGGGTTCGTCATGCTGAGATTAACGTTGGGTTGCGCCAGGCGCGACGGAGAAGGAGAGCATGGAGGTGCACTTGTCGAGAACAAAGTTACCGAAATTAGTTAGGTGGACGAATCAGTCTGTTTAACAGTGTTACCTGGCGTCGCGACGGAATCATGGCTACCCATCTCTAGATATTCCGATACGTGGATGGGACTCGAGGCAACCTCTTCGCCGAGTCTATCGGCCGGCTGGGAAGAAATCAGGTAGCCAGGTGACCTGCCCCCTGTTTTAGGTCCAGTCGCTTCGAGAGTCGTCACTGGTTTTTAGTGGGTGCATTGGCCAGCATAAATGCTCGGGGTTGAATAGCCGAGCGATGAGTGCGGCCGGATGGTGTTGTATTCCTCCTTCCAGAGCCCGATGATGCCTTTGGCGTGGTTGAGTGAGTAAAACTGGTTGACCCCGAGGCATTCGTCTCGGATTTTGCCGTTGAATGACTCGACGTATCCGTTTCGCCAGGGTTGCCCTGGCGGGATGAATACCCGGTCTGTTTCACTAGCCCACTCGGCCAAGGCTTTACTGACCAGCTCTGGCCCGTTATCCATCCGCAGTGCTTTTGGCATGCCCCGCTCCAACGCCAACACGTCGAGTTGTTCCGCTAGATCCAGCCCAGTGATGGAGTAGTCGACGAGGCCGCCCAAGCATTCTCTGGTGTGTTCATCAACGATGGAGAGAATCTTGATCGGTTTGCCTGTGATGGTTGAGTCGAACTGGAAGTCGACAGACCACACATCATTGGCTTTCTCAGCGACCACTGCTGGGACGGTTGACACACCGATTCGTTTCCGGCGGCGTTTCACCACCACGCGGAGTCCTTCTTCAGCCCAGAGGCGTTGAATTTTCTTATGGTTCACCTGCCAACCGTCACGGCGGGCGTCAACATACGCCCGCCGATACCCCCACCGGGCATGACGGCGCGCATAGTCACGCAACCACGCCCGAAGGGCCCGATCTGGATCATCAGGGCGCTCACGTTGCAAGCGTCGGCGGAATGCAGACCGGGATAGCCCGACTAGTCGACAGGCGAGCCGCTCACTGATGTCAAAGACTGACATCACATGAATCACGGCCCGACGTCGACTGGTCGGGCTTAGAAGTTTCCCTCAGCCAACTCCTTGAGGACTGCTTTTTCGAGTTCTGCTTCAGCGAGCAGTTTCTTCAACTGCAAATTCTGCTTCTCCAACGCTTTGAGCTTCTTCGCGTCTTCTGCTTTCAAACCGCCGTAATGGTTTCGCCACCGGTAATACGTCGCCTCCGTGACATTCAGCTCTTTCAACACGGCAGCAACGTCACCGCCCTGGGCGAGGATGCGATCAGCGTCCTGGATTTTCCGAACGATTTGCTCCGGCGAATGCCGCTTCTTCCTTTTCGTCATGATGTTCACAGTCTTTCTGCCAGCTGACGCTGGCCGCAAGACGACTCTCATAACTTTCGGACCTAAAAAATGGGGTCACGTCACAGGCTGATGCCCAGATGCGGTCATCCGGCTGAGAGGAGCCGGCCGTTGTGGGATTGTGCCTTGCACGACCCGCCACTGGGAGGTGAGCCTCCGAGGGGTCAGGCAGAAAACGATGAGGGTTTTTTGGATTTAGGAGAATCAATTACATGCTCAAGCGCGAACGCTGGCTGATCGGATGGGACAAGGTGCCCTGGACCACGAAAATCCGGTGATTCAATGGGGTTAAATGGCACAAAAGACTTCTAGGAAAAAAACAAACTTCCTGATTTGTGTCCCGCTCACAAGGTTAACCATAAGTTCCAACCAAATTTTCAAGACCAGCGGTGAAGGGCGGGCATCGCCTGTGAGGCAATCCGGACAGTGTTCGCTGTTGTGGCGTTACTCACCGACGTGTTCTTACGGAAGAGTGTTGGCTGGTCCGCGTCGACCCTGTCGACAATTGAAGAGTTGACCGGCAAGCCACTCAATCTGGAGGTTTGGAGCTTCATTGAGCGCCTCGCATGGCGGATTCATCATTTCACCTGTGGCTCAAACTAGCATTCTTTTGCGTATGCGGACCGAATCCTTGAACTGGGAATGAAAACGACTATCAGCCCTAAAAGCAAGCTTTGTGAGGATGCCATCACCGAGTCCCAGTTTGCAATGTCGAGGTCCGAACTGACCAAGAAATGGCCTTCTTCGAGAACTTTCGGGTAGGTAGAATCCTCGAGTCTCGAGTAGAGGTTGGTGTTACAACACCAAACGGCCGCACTGACCAATCCGAGGAGTGTCACCAGGCGGAAATGAGCCGACCTACTACGCTGAAAAGGCCTATATATCAACGGCCGCGTGAGGCCGAGCGTCAATGGCGATACACACAAATAGTGAGTGGTAATGAGTAAAAGAACTTTTAGGCCCGACCTCCAGGGACTCCGTGGGATTGCTGTTGTTGCGGTCGTTGCGTACCACCTTGGAATTTTCTTTCCGGGCGGTTTTTTGGGCGTCGACATTTTCTTCGTCATCTCAGGGTTTGTTATCGGACAAATTTTGCTTCATGAGTGGGAGAGCGATGGGCATATTCGGTGGGCAAAGTTTTTTGCCAGGCGTTTTTTTCGCCTGATTCCTGCTCTTGCAATTGTCGTGTTGGTCACCATGGCATTGGCCGTATTCGTTTTCACATCGCCGGCCATTCAAGAAAATGCTGTTCTGACGGGCGCTTCGGCGTTACTCGGGACGTCCAACTTTGTGATCGCTGATCTCTCCGGTGGCTATTTTGGGTTTGCGCCCGCAATGAATCCGCTCATCCACACTTGGTCTCTGAGTGTGGAGTGGCAGTTCTACCTCATCTTCCCGCTACTGCTCCTCGCACTCGGCGCGGGGACTCGTAAGAGCAAGCCTCCTCGAGACGTGCTCCTGTTTGTGACCGTACTGCTCATCTCGGTGCTCTCCTTTGCTCTGTCTTTCGGGGAAGTGAGAGTGCCGGGTCTTGGGGAGATGGACGTGTTGGGTTTTTATTCGCCACTCCCGCGGATTTGGGAGTTTGGTTTAGGCATCCTCGCACTACTGGTGGTTCGGAGGCTCGGTGCCCTCCCTCGGGCTATGGGTGCCACCCTTGCAACCGTGGGCCTGCTGGCAATTGCCTTCGGGTTGTTTTTTGTGAGCGAAGACAATTCGACACCGGGGCTCACCACCCTGATACCCACTGTGGGGACAGCGCTTCTCATCGTCGCTGGATCTCGAATGGTTGAAGGCGAAAAATCACTCAACGGGGCGTTGTCAATTAAGCCGTTGCGTTGGTTGGGTGATTTGTCCTACTCGCTTTATCTCTGGCACTGGCCCGTCTTATATTTCGCGAAGGAGTTTGGTTTTCCCAACAACCCTCAACGGATGGTTGCGGTCGTCGGACTCTCTTTGCTTGCGAGCGTGATTTCCTACTACTGGGTAGAAACCAAATTTCGAAGCAGACAATGGCCGGTCAGTAGCCGGGTAAGCGTTCGCGCGGTGGCCTTGGGGGTGACGCCGTTTCTTGTGGCAGGGCTGTGGTCCGTTGCGGGCGATACCTATCGAGACGCCCTCGAACGGCAAGGGGTGATCGATACCGTGCCTGGTGATGTCGGGCACGACCTTTTTCATGAGACGGTCGAAGAACGTTTTTTTCCTTGTCTTCCCCTAGCGATTCGAGACGAAGCAGACAGATGGAAGGGCTTCCTGCGATGCCAACAATCGAAAGAAACCGAAGGCCTCAGCGTGGCATTGGTGGGAGACAGTCACGCTGAGCACCTATTTGCCGGTCTTGCCACAGCCCTGCCAGAAGAAAATGTCGGGTATTACATCCGCTCAGGTGAACTTGCCGTCGCGGGCAGTTCAGCGCAAATGCGGAACATCCTCCACACCGTTGCTGAGTCAGGGAGTATTCACACGGTGGTGATTTCCAACTGGTGGATGTTGTTTGGGGTGCCTGTTGACGAACTTGCCACCACAGTGGCCACACTGGAGGACGCCGGCAAACGGGTCATCATTACCAACGACATTCCGACCGCCCCATTCAATCCTGACAACTGCAAGACCAGCGCCTACATTTTTGCCCCACGAGAGTGTGACTTTCCGGTGAAAGCCATCGAATTCAGCCGCGAAGAAGTGCAAAAAGACTTAGAGGCCGTCGTCGAATCATCCCAATCGGCCTACTTGATGGACACCTACGGCCTATTCTGCGAAGGAGACTTCTGCACAATGGACGTTCCCGATTACGGTGTCGTGTATCGAGACAATGATCACTTGAATCTCTTAGGCTCGGAGCTTGTCGCAACCCAAATAGCGGAAAAAATAGGGCATTCCATTCGGTAGATCTCAGGGTGCGAAGTCATGAAACCCCAAGGCGCACTCCTCGCGCAATCTTCCCAATTGGCCGCAGGATTTTTCGCCTGTACAAGCTCCGAATGTGAACGATGTCCTGAGACACCACATTGGCGGAGGATGGGGTGTCCAGGTTCAGGACATCGTTGATATCTGTCTCACCACATCGTTGATAGTCGCTTCTTAGGTTATCGAAACCCTCGGGGGTTCGTTTTTTGATGTGTCACGACACCGTTCACAGCAGAATGAGGAATGTCAAAGTCACGGGTAATTGTTCTGTCTGTCGTCCAGCAAGGCCTCACGAAAGCTGAGGTCGCACGAAAATATGGTGTCTCGTGGCAATGGGTCCACGAGCTCGTCACCCGCTACGAACGCGAGGGCGACGCCGGGTTAGAACCCCGCTCCCGAAAACCCCGAAGCAACAAAAACCACACTGCGCCCGAGGCCGCTAATCGCGTCCTTGAATTACGCCGTCAACTCACTCACGAGGGTTTCGATGCAGGCCCCCATTCCATCAGAGACCGCCTGATCCATGAGGGCCTCCCCGCACCGTCTCGCTCAACAATTAGTCGCATTCTGAAACGGGCTGGCCTGATCATTCCCGAACCCAAAAAACGCCCCAAGTCTTCCTACATTCGCTTCCAAGCCGACCAACCCAACGAGTGTTGGCAATCTGATTTCACCCACTGGCGACTCGCGGACGGCACCGACATTGAAATCATCAACTGGTTGGACGACCACTCCCGATTCTTACTCTCCCTCCACGCCCACCCGCGCATCACCGGAGACATCGTGATCGATACTTTCACCCAAAACACTGACTACTACGGCCTGCCAGAGCCCACCCTGACCGATAACGGAAGTGTTTACACCTCCCGCTTCACCGGAGGACGAAACGGTTTCGAATACCTCCCCGCAGCCCTCGGTATTCGACAGAAAAACGGCTCCCCCAACCACCCCCAAACCCAAGGCAAAATCGAACGCTTCCACCAAACCCAGAAACGTTGGCTCGCCGCCAGGCCCCCCGCGGAAAACCTCCACGAACTACAACACCAACTAGACGAGTTCCAACACGCCTACAACACCAAAAGACCCCACAGGTCCCTAGAAGGCCAGACACCCGACCACGCTTACCACTCCACACCCAAAGCCACCCCACGCACCCCAGCAGACGCCACCCACTACCGAATTCGCATCGACCGACTCGACCCCAAAGGCAAAGGCTCACTAAGGCGCGCCGGAAAAATGCACCACCTTGGCTGCCGAGTCGAAAACGCACGAAAAAGAGTCCTCATGCTCATCGACGACACCACGGTCACCATCACAGAACTCACCACCGGCGAAGTCCTCAGCCAACACCACATCAACCCTGAAAAGAACTACTGGCCCAACACACTCAAACCCGCAGGACGCTGGCCGAATCGCGACGCAGCGAACCCTTGAATATCAACTATGTCGCGAGACATCTATCAACGATGTCCTGAGACATCACATTGGCGGAGGATGGGGTGTCCAGGTTCAGGACATCGTTGATATCTGTCTCACCACATCGTTGATATTGCGCACGCGGGGGTTCCTGAGGAATGGGGGTTCACTTTTTGATGTGTCACGACATAGTTCCTATCTCGAGGTAGCAGGAATCCATCTCTGAGGTTCATAACGGGCTACTGCCGAGCGTTCCTTTTCCGCAGCGCCATGTCCCTTTAAGCAGCCGTTCTCACCCTTTTTCAAACTTGCCTGCCCGTATTCAAAAGGGCAGGCAAGCTTGCGCCTACCAGCCCTGAGAAGAGGCGATCGCCACGCGAGAAGCCGGCGTAAGAGGGATCCCGCGGAAATTCACAACTCTCAACTATGTCGCGAGACATCTATCAACGATGTCGTGAGACACCACATTGGCGGAGGATGGGGGATTCGAACCCCCGAGGGCGTTAACCCAACACGCTTTCCAAGCGTGCGCCATAGGCCACTAGGCGAATCCTCCGGCTCTGCCCCGAAGGGCCCTCCCAATCCTAACGGTAGACTTGAGGTTGGCTCCTCGCGTGGCGCCATCTCGGTCAATCCCCCAGGACGGAAACGTAGCAAGGGTCGCTGGGCTCTGGTGGGTGCGCGGGGAGTCGTTTTTTGAGGTCACCAGTGGCGCGTACTCTGTAGCTATGGCTTCCGGTGTGTGCATCACAGCGGCCGAGGGCTTCTCGGGAAAATCCACAGTAGCCCTGGGACTTATCGACGCGCTCGCCGGCACGGTTTCCACAGTGGGGGTTTTTCGTCCCGTCGCCCGCTCCGGTGACGATAGGGATTACGTCTTAGAGCTATTGCTCTCCCACGAGGCTGTCGATCTGGATTACGACGCCTGCGTGGGGGTGAGCTACGACCAGGTCCACACAGATCCAGACGCCGCCATGTCCGAGATAGTTCGGAAATATCGCGCGCTGGAAGCGCGCTGCGATTCTGTGGTGGTTTTAGGCTCCGACTACACCGATGTGGGTAATCCCACCGAGTTCGAGTTCAATGCCCAGATTGCGACCAATCTGGGCATCCCTGTGGTCTTGGTGGTAACCGGAAGGGACCCTGCGGAACAGGCGCACAGAGGTCTTGCCTCCGCACCGGCGAGAAGCGCCGAAGATGTTGCAAGGGTTGCATCTTCTGCGTTGGCAGAAATTCGCGAAGCCCATGCGCGCCCCGTTGCGGTCATTGTGAACCGGGCAGAGCCCTCCGATAAGGAGGCCATCCTAGAAGCGTTACGCGCAGTGGCTTCAGGTCTTCTTGTTGCCACCGTTCCGGAAAACCGTGTGTTGGTATCGCCCACTGTCGCCAGTGTCATTGCGGCCGTCGATGGCCAGCTGGTTCAGGGCGACCAGGAAGCACTGGGGCGGGAGGCGCTCGGCGTGATGGTAGCCGCCATGGAGCTGGAAACCGTGTTGACCCGTCTTCGAGAGGGTTATCTCGTGTTGGTCCCCGCCGATCGTTACGAAGTGTTGATGGCGGTCGTATTGGCCCACCAGAGTGAAAACTTCCCGGGCCTCGCCGGGGTGGTGCTTTATGGCGGTGTGAAGATCCCCGAGGTGGTCTCGTCGCTGTTATCTGGTCTGCACTCCCGGTTGCCGATTATTCAGACCCAATCGGATACGTATGAGACTGTGCTTCAGGTGACCGGCGCGAGGGGGCGAATGGCAGCAGATTCGCAGGGGAAATACGACACTGCGTTGGCTCTCTTTCGAGACAACGTGGATGCGGAGTCGCTGCTGGAGAGCTTCAACGTGGCGAAATCAGATGTGGTCACACCCCTCATGTTCGAATATGACTTACTCGAGCGCGCGAAGTCGGATCTGAAACACATTGTGTTGCCGGAGGGCAGTGACGATCGGATCATTCGGGCGGCCGCCACCCTCTTAGCGAGGGGCGTCGTTCGCCTCACCCTGCTGGGTGATGAGCAGGAAATTCGCTCGCGGGCGAGCGAATTGGGTGTGAGTTTGGAGGGCGCAAATGTGCTCTCGCCTTTTGATGAGGGTTTGCGCGAGCGCTTCGCGGCCGAGTATTTCCGTTTGCGCGAACACAAAGGGATGACCGTGGAGCAGGCGCGGGACATTGTGGTGGATGTGTCGTTTTTTGGCACGATGATGGTCCACCTGGCGTTGGCAGATGGCATGGTCTCTGGTGCGGTAAACACCACCGCCCACACGATTACACCCAGTTTTCAGATCATCAAAACCACTCCCGGAGTTTCTGTCGTATCCAGCGTCTTTTTCATGTGTTTAGCCGATCGGGTGTTGGTCTACGGCGACTGTGCCGTGGTGCCAGAGCCCACGGCAGAAGAACTAGCCGATATTGCCGCTGGTGCGGCGCAAACCGCCGCACAGTTCGGTATTGAACCCAGGGTGGCGATGCTTTCTTACTCGACCGGTGAGTCCGGTCGAGGCACTGAAGTAGAAAAGGTTCGCACAGCAACAGCGCTCTTGCGAAAGCTGCGGCCCGATCTGCCCATCGAGGGTCCCATCCAATACGATGCCGCAGCCGAGCCCACGGTGGCCCGGACAAAGATGCCAGACTCTGATGTGGCCGGCCGTGCCACAGTCTTTGTTTTTCCCGACCTGAACACCGGAAACAACACCTACAAGGCGGTCCAGCGCAGTGCCGGGGCCATCGCGATTGGTCCAGTACTCCAAGGGCTCAATAAACCCGTCAACGATCTTTCCCGCGGCGCCACCGTTAGAGACATTGTGAACACGGTCGCCATCACCGCAATTCAAGCCCAAGGTCATGAGGCGGTGGCCTCATGACCCAAGTCCTGGTCGTGAACTCTGGTTCCTCGTCCGTGAAATACCAAGTCATTGACCTGCCCTCAGAGCAGGTCGTCGACAAGGGCCAAAGGGACCGTGTCGGAATCGATGGGGGCGACTTTGCTACCCACAAGGAAGCGATTGCGGACATCGTGGCCTCCCTGCCAGCCAACGTGTCACTTGATCTTGTGGGTCACCGGGTCGTCCACGGTGGGGCCCGCTTCACGAGACCTGTATTAATCGACCAGGACGTGATTTCAGGAATTGAAAAAGTCAGAGCCCTGGCGCCCCTTCACAATCCGGCAAATCTGGAAGGGATTCATGCCGTCACCGAAGTGATGCCGCAGTTACCCCAGGTGGCCGTCTTTGATACCGCGTTTTTTTCCACGCTGTCTCCTGCCGCATATGACTACGCGCTTCCTCGCGACCTGGTGGAGAAATATGGAATCCGTAAATACGGATTCCATGGCACCAGTCACGACTACGTGACGGGTGAATTGTCGAGGCTCATGCCACCGTCTGAAAAGCCCGTGCGGGTGGTGTCGTTTCACCTGGGCAATGGCTCCTCGGTGGCTGCTGTCCGTGGCGGTGTTGCCGTGGATACATCGATGGGGCTTACCCCACTGGCAGGCCTAGTCATGGGCACACGCTCTGGGGACATTGACCCCTCGGTGGTCCTGTATTTGCAAAGGGAAGCGGGATTAAGTCCAGAGCAGGTTGATGAGGTGCTGAACCGCAACAGCGGCCTGCTGGGGTTGTCCGGTCATTCCGATATGCGAGACCTCTACGAACACGCAGAACACGGCGACCCCGATGCTTTACACGCCCTTGACGTGTGGACGTGGAGGGCCAAGCACTACCTGGGGGCCTACCTCGCCCAGTTGGGTGGTCTAGACGCCATCGTGTTCACCGGCGGTATTGGCGAAAACAGCCCAGAACTTCGCTTAAGTGCAGTTTCTGACCTAGAGGGTCTCGGAATCCATATAGACGAGAGCAGAAATAAGGCTGAGTCAGGTGAACCCCGGCTTATTTCTGCTGATGGTTCCTCGGTGTCGCTGTGGGTAATACCCACCAATGAAGAGCTCCATATTGCCCGAATTGCTACACGCCACTGCGAGAGCGCAAGAAAGAAAACCGATTTACGCCCTTGAGGGTTGGACGTGGCTTTTAGGTGGTGTGTGATGTCGCAAAGCATTGGAATAATCTGAACTTACGGTCTTGGGTCTCTTCTTATTTCTGCGGCCGGTCTTTTTGGCTTGTCCTCCGGTCAGGCGGGTTTCCAAGAACCAGTATGGACACCGGTGTCGTAGAGTTAGCGGGTGCCTTTTTGCCGCCTAAGCAGGGTTGGTTGGGTTTTTGTCCCCGCAGAGTGCGCGAAAGCCGCTTCACCTTCTTCTTTCTAGCGTGTGGTGAGTGCGGAGACTGAGCTTTGTAAGGCGCCGTATTTGACGACTGTTTGTTGTTGTGTCAGGTTCCTAATATAGGTCGCGGTGATGATTAGTCGGGTGTTGTGCATGGCTCAAGTCGGCCAATGAATTATTCCTAAGTAGCACGACAGGGTCTTCCTATGTCCTGGGACCGGAAAGTGTTTGAGGTGACGAATTTGCATTTTTCTTCTTGAGGTATGTTGGCAGGCCAAGCTAAAAATCGTCGCCCGCCTGAGAGGCAGGTCAATCACACCAGAGACATACTGTTCGATAACGTTGTCACGATGTTAGTCAATTTTAGCTATGGCGTCGTTTTCGTTAAGACTCACAAAACCGCCGGTTCGTCCACAGAGGCCTACCTACAGGCTGCTTTGTGGCCCACACAGCCTCCTGTTCAAGAGCAACAGGGATTTGTGCTTTATCGAGATGGCTGGTGCACTAGTCGCCTTCAGCGAGATGTCGCCCCACTTTACAAAACGACGCTCTTGTGCCTGCGGAACAAGCTCATGCCGACCCGATCGGTTCGAATCCGAGGAACCAGAAATCACAGTACTCCTCAGGAAATCAGAGCGTGTGTGGGGCCCAATTTCTGGAATCGCTCTCTGAAAGTAGTGAACATACGGAACCCTTTTGACTTGGTCGTCTCGGAATTTTTTTGGAGATCCCGAAGGGCGACAACCCGTAGGACTTTTGGTGACTTTGTTCGGGACTATCGGCGCCTCCCAAACAATGCCGCACTTGCCACCGAGATCGATTCAACTTGGGAGCTACTCCGATATGAGACGTTGAGAGAGGGGGGGTGGTGAACGTTTTGGTGACATCTGACATGTGAACACCGTGGGGTGTTCCTGGAAGGATGTTGCTATGAAAGCGTTCCCTGAAGAGTTCCGCCGTGACGTGGTGGAAATTGCGCGTAGTAGTCGTGAGCCGAGGAAGAAAATCGCTGAGGATTTCGGTATTTCCCCGGCGACGTTATCGAACTGGTTGAAGGCTGACGAGGTGGAAAACGGGTCCCGTGATGGTGTGACCAAGGACCAGGTGGAGGAGTTGCGGCAGTTGCGTCGCCGCACTCGCCTGTTGGAGCAGGAAAACGAGGTGTTGCGTCGCGCGGCAGCGTATTTGTCGCAAGCGAATCTGAAATTGGGTGGTTCCCCAAAATGATGTACCCGCTCGTTCGTGAGCTAGCCGTGGAGGGTGTCCCTGTGACGGTGACGTGTCGGGTGTTGAAAATGGCCAGGCAACCCTATTACCAGTGGTTAGACACTCCAGTGTCTGATCGGGCGTGGGCGCAAGCGCATCAGCTCAACGCTTTGGTGGATGCCAACCGGGCTGACCCTGAATACGGGTATCGGCTGCTGCGTGATGAAGCAGAACAGGGTGGCTGGTCGATGAGTCGTCGAACAGCGTGGCAGTTGGCCTCCTGGCAACGCATTCGTTCAGTAATCGGCAGGAAACAGCGTGGGTCGGGCAAGACGCCTGGCCCTGCTGTTGCTGACGACCTGGTGAAACGTGACTTCACCGCTGATGGGCCCAACCAGTTATGGCTCACCGATATCACTGAACATAAAACGCGCGAGGGAACGCTGTATGCCTGCGGGGTGAAAGACGTGTTCTCGAACCGCATTGTGGGCTATTCCATCTCCGAGAGGATGACAGCAACACTCGTCACCTCTGCCATCACCAACGCGGTCGCCAGACGTCGTGATGTCACCGGGTGTGTTGTTCACGCCGACCGAGGATCCCAGTTTCGCTCGAGGGCATTCCAGGAGGTCCTCACCCGGCATGGACTGATCTTGTCCATGGGTCGAGTCGCATCCGCGGCGGATAACGCCGCGATGGAATCATTCCATTCCCTCCTCCAAGGAAACGTCCTCGACCGGCGAACCTGGGACACCCGTGACCAACTGCGGCAAGCAATCGTCACCTGGATAGAAACGAAATACCACCGCCGCCGGCGACAAGACCGGTTAGGGCGATTGACACCCATCGAATACGAAGCAAAAATGACCACTGAAACAGGCCACGCAGCCTAAACCCTACATGTCACCAAAACGTGCACCAGGCCCAGGATTTGAGTTCTCTGTCGCTGAAGTTAGGCCTACCAGTCCAGACGGTGCCAACCTTTAAAATGAACACCCGCCCGCGCGCCGCCTCGGATTTTAGGTCTTTTTATTCGCGGCGCGAGCGCGCAATTGTGGCATCTTTATACTCAGACTGGTTGGACACTTTTGGGTATGGGTTTGAATGAAAAGCAAGTGGACCGGTCACTTAATTTCGGTCCAAGTGGTCCGACCGTCATGTTTCCGCCGAAATCCTGCTAAGGGGGGATCTGGGTCATCAAGGCGCCCACCTTTCAAGAGGCGGCAGAGAGCGGGCCGGGACAGCGCGGCTAGTCGACACGCGAGTGGGTGGCCGGCATCAAACGTGTTGATGACGTGAATCACGGCCCGAAGTTTGCTCGTCGGGCTTAGGCGACCCGCTCAGCCAACCAGTCCAACAAAGCTTTATCGAGTTCTGCTTCAGCAAGCAGTTTCTTCAACTTCTGATTCTACTTCTCCAGCTGAGTCAATTCTTGGCATCTTCAGCTTTCAGGCCGGTGTAATGGCTCCGCCAACAGTAACACCTCGCCTGAGTAACTTTCAGCTCCTTCAACACTGCGGCAACGTCACCGCCCTCGGCGGAAAACTGATCAGCGTCCTGGATTTTGCGAGCGATTTGCTCCGGCGAGTGCCGCTTTTCTTTTTGGTCACGATGCTCAAGGTCTTCTTGCCAGCAAAAGTCGACAGCAAGAAAACTCTCATGGTTTTGGACCGAGGAATGGGTTCAAGTCAGTTGCTTGGGAGCGTTTGCCAGGGTAGGCGCGCTCTATCCAGAACACGATTTCTAACCCGCGCTGCCGGCGAGTTGTCCGCTGGCAGCGGCCAACGACGTTTTGCTGCAACCGGCGAGGAATGATTCCCTGACGGCGTTTCTACTGCCGGATCTGCTCGCTCTAATGACCCAACAAGTCCGCGATACCTCAGAGCCTGAAGGCAGTTCTTGCTGTGGAGCCGACTGCCTCAATCCGGGTGGACCACCCGTTCAGAGTCGTGGCGGGGTCTGGTAACCACGTTATTCGGCGCATTGACCCGAAGGTGGGCCTAATTTGCGCCGCGACGGAATACCCGACCGCGGGCCTGGATAAAGTGTCCTGGATGGTGTCGGGGTAAAGCCGTTCTTTTTGTCCGATGCTCCGTAACGTCCGCGGGCCACATATCGTTTGGGGCAGTTTGTGTGACTGCTGATTGCACCAGATCGTTGCGCACGAACCTGCCGTGCTAGTTCCCAATTTTTTGCGCTGATTGACGATGGCAGTCATGATGGTGGACTCGTTGCCAGAACCGCCATGCGGCCCGATCCAACGTTGGAGGCTCGATCTGGCGAGCTAGGGCGACTAGGGGCAGACATCCAAATCCGGCGTCTCCCCATCAGATTCACGGAGAGTGACAATTCGCTGTTCTCGAAGTCTCTCCACTTTGCCGACTGGTTCCCGAAACAAGAGGTAACGCGGTGCATGGGCAAGCGTTAATACCCGAAAGGACATCGCGAGGGGAATCCCATGAGCAGAGGGCTTGCTTTGGCGTGGGGAATTCCTTTCCCCGGCAGAGCCCCTTCGGAGAGATACGCCAGATCAGGCTTCGACACTTCCACTTCTTCTGCCAACAGCCGGACACGCCTATTGCATTCAAAAAATTCACCGATCCGCGTTGGCGTGATTCTCGGTTTGACCTGGTCGTCGAAATCGCTGGGTTTCGACCAAGCCGACAAAGTAATCGAATCGCATAAAGTAAATTAATGCATGCAGCCGGCAACTTCTCGCGGGCAACCTCCGGCCCGCGACTTAGAGGAAACTGGATCGTGCCCCGGCGAAACTCCATCCAGTAGTTATTGAGTTTGGTCTTCATGCGTCCACCCGAAGCTCCGGATTAGCCAAAGTGGAAATCAAACCATAGCGTCAGGCCACGGGGGCCAACCAAACCTGCACCATTCCGAACTTGCAGCCGAGAGATGAGTCATCAATCATGAAAGCCGTGTAGGCAGACCCTAATTGAAAGGGCTTCGCACCCCATATTTAGGAGGCACTAAAGTTTGCAGCACCGGCCGGGCAAGTAAGATTCAATAGTCGCTCGTCGGCCTGCCACGGAGCGCTTAAAAGGAGAATCTTTCGTGGGATTTTGGAATTTTGTTCAAGAAGCCCAAATTGGGATCAGCGCGGCTTTGAAGGTAGTCAGACGACGCATATTGCGGAAGTTTAGAAAAGTTAGAAATTGCTGGCTTTTCAAGCCACCCAGGACTCGTTTTTGTATTCCCTGCCGCCAGCGAATCAGCTCTGCCGTACTTGAGAAAAAGAATTTGCAGGCGTGGCGACCGATAAAGCTCGCTTCTGCCGATTCCATGGCGGCTGTGTTTATTCATATCCCGAAAACCGGGGGGACCTCTTTGCGGGCCGCTCTTACTTCGGATGCAGGATTCGAGGCAGTCCAACCAGGTCGTGGAATCAGGTCGACCCGGGTTGTGATACCACACCACAATCCAGATTGGCTCATAAAAAAGGGTTTGTTGAATGCAGATGAGTTGGCGGACGCCTTCAGCTTTGTCCTTGTTCGCGATCCGGTTGACCGAGCGATTTCGAGTTATCGCTATGCGCTGGCCACTAAACGCATCCCGGCTTTTTGGAAGTTTGAGGACTTCCTTTTGTGCGTAAAGAGAGAAAGACCGCAAATTGGGGGCTTTATGGAATCTCGAATGACTCATGCTGCTCCGCAAGTCGCCTGGCTCCAACAGTCAGAGTGGTCGGGGCCGTCACAGGTGTACCGCATTGAAAATCTTTCTAATTCCATTAGTGAACTTTCCGAGAAGCTTGAAAAAAAAATTCAAATTCCTTTTCTTAATAGGTCAACTGGAGACAAACCATCCCCATCTACGCGGGCGAAAGAACTAATCGCGAGCATCTACAGCGCTGATTTTGAATTCTTGGGGTATGAACCACCTCTCTAACTCTTCTTCCGTTTCATTGGCCAAAACGAAACGACACCCAGAGCGATTTATCCTCGCTAATTCCCCGCACGTTCCCCGTTAGTTGACATTGGTAACCAGCCGTCGATAGCCGGAAATCGAAGTTCACTGAGGGCTTCCATTAGGTCACTGGGGTAATTAATTAAGGCTCACTCCTGTTGACGATAGGCTCAACGCTGTGGCAGCGCTCTATCGCAGGTACCGGCCGGAGACCTTCCAGGAGGTCATCGGCCAGATTCACGTCACTGGTCCACTCCGTCACGCCCTCACCTCAGATCGCAGCCACCACGCCTACCTTTTCTCCGGCCCGAGAGGCTGTGGGAAGACCACGTCAGCGCGCATTTTGGCGCGCTGTCTGAACTGCGCCAAAGGCCCGACGGACACTCCGTGTGGGGAGTGTCCAAGCTGTGTGGAGCTCTCACGGGATGGCGGTGGCTCGCTCGACGTGGTGGAAATCGACGCCGCCAGTCACAACGGTGTCGATGACGCCAGAGAACTGCGCGAGCGGGCCGTGTTCGCGCCGGCTCGTGATCGATACAAGATTTACATCCTCGATGAAGCCCACATGGTTACCCAGCAGGGCTTCAATGCGCTGTTGAAAATTGTGGAAGAACCACCAGAACACGTGAAGTTCATTTTCGCGACAACCGATCCGGACAAAGTTCTTCCGACAATTCGCTCCCGCACACACCACTACCCCTTTCGACTGGTCGTCCCTGCAGAACTTTTGGCTTACCTCCAACAGGTTTCGGAATCTGAAGGGGTCACCATCGAAGAGGGTGTTTTAGCTCTCGTGGTGCGCTCTGGGGGTGGCTCGGTACGGGATTCACTCTCACTACTGGATCAACTCATCGCCGGCTCCAGCGATCAGGCCATAACCTTGGAGGGTGCGCAAGCCCTCCTTGGTTACACACCCCGTGTTCTCCTTGACGAGGTCGTGGCGGCGTTTGCGAGCAAAGACGCCCCGGTAGCGTTTCAATCACTCGATTCGGTGATGCAGTCGGGTCAAGACCCGAGGCGCTTCGTGGAAGACCTCCTTGCCCACATCAGGGACATCATCGTCATCCAAGCAACAGGCACTGAAGCCCACGAGTTGTTCCCTGGCGTGAGCCAGGGAGATTTGGGGATTTGGCAGGAGCAAGCCTCATGGTTCTCACCAGCCCAACTCGCCTCAATGGGCAGAGAGATTAGTGACACCCTGCAGCACATGTCGGGGGTGACCGCCCCACGGCTCCAATTGGAGCTGATGGTGGCCAAACTTCTCGTGCGGGCTGATGCTTCGGTTAATGGGTCGGCTGGCAGGTCGGTTGATGTGCCTGCCGCCACACCGGCTGATCGCCCAGCTTCTGCCACCAACCAGCCAGCAGACCAGAAAGCCTCCACAGCGGCTCCGGAAGCTGGCCCAGGTAGCGGGCCTGGACCCGAACACAGTTCAACAGCCCCTTCGGTGCCAGAAGCCTCAATCGAACCTCCGACTTCAGACGTAGCTTCGGAGGAGGTCTTCGCCACCCCCGTTGAACCGCTTGCCGAGTGGACCTTGGAGGCAGTGGTCGAGCGGTGGTCCGGCATTGTCGAAACCGTGGGTGAACAAAAACGCTCGTTGTGGGTCGTGCTGTCTGAAACAACCCCGGTTGCCCTCAATGCTGATGTCTTGACTGTTGGTTTTGCCAAACGATCTGATGCGGAAATTCTCAAAAAACCCCAAGGGCCAGGCAGTCCGCTGCCTAATGCAGACCTTCTAAGAGATGCCATTTACCAGCACACGGGACACCGTGTGCGTTTCACGATTGCTGAGTTAGAGCCACACCAGGTTCCCACTCCCGGTGCTAATGCCACATCCCAATGGCCAGTGGTGTCCAAGCCAGGTAGTGATTCCAGTGGTTCGGGTGATTCCGGCGGCAATAGTGATGAGACGGCCGGTGTTGCTGCTTCTGAATCTGAAACATCCGCACATGCCTCTCCTGCTGTTTCCGAAGAGGATTCGATGGCGACCACCGAGGGCGCTGGATCTGCGCCGGAAAATACAGAACCCGCGAGCTTAGTGGAGGAATCCCCTGAGGAGCCCGGCGCGGAGAGCGCCGAGGCTGATTCGAAGTCAGACCCCACAGCATCCGCGTCGGCCACGTCACAAAATGCGAAGGGATCCTCCGGGCCACCTCTGGCGACCCGCGGTGAACCGGTCTTGCGTCAAGTCTTGGGCGGCGAACTAATCGGGGAAGAAATCCTCAGCGAAATGTCTGGCCAGGGCGAAGCCGATGTTTGATGGCACCATTGGTGAGCTGATTGAGCAACTCGGTCGGCTACCCGGTGTCGGACCTAAGTCCGCACAGCGCATCGCGTTCTTCGTGCTACAAAATCCGAACTATGACCCCAGGGATCTCGCTGATGTGCTGGCGAGTATCCGAGAACGGGTGCGCTTTTGTGACACCTGCGGGATGTTAGCCACTGACACCGAATGTGACATCTGCCAAGACGTTAGGCGAGACGAAACGGTGTTGTGTGTGGTGGAAGAAGCCAAAGATGTGTGGGCTATTGAGCGCACCAGGGAATACCGCGGTCGCTACCACGTGCTGGGCGGAGCGCTTAGTCCCATAGATGGAATTGGTCCGGACCAGTTGCGTATTCGCGAATTGATGGCGCGTTTAGGAAACAGCGCCATCACCGAAGTGATTATCGCTACTGACCCCAACTTGGAAGGTGAAGCAACCGCCAGTTACCTCTCCCGAATGTTGGAACAGCCCGGTCTCACCGTCTCGCGCCTGGCCAGCGGTCTGCCGGTCGGTGGCGACCTGGAATACGCCGACGAAGTCACGCTGGGGCGGGCGTTTGCGGGGAGGCGCAGTGTCTAATCCCGAAGAACCGCAGACTTCAACACATGAGATTCGTGCAGCCCCCTTAAATGGCCATCTTGCAGTTGCCGTGACTTTTTTTTACGACGAGTCACGTTTTGGCTACTTAGAACAGATTGCACAGCACTATCCGCACCTTGCCACCCAGACAAGCGTCTGGGTGGTCACCAATACCCGAGACGAGGCGGCGCACCAAAAGATTCACCAAGTCTTTAACGGTGTTGAGCTCCACATTGTCGTGCCCAGCCATTTGGGCCACCCGTTGCTCTTGCCGTGGTTCCACCGGGATATTTTTGCGGAGCTCTATCGCACGCGACCTGAGGTGTCACATTTCCTCTACGTGGAAGATGACCTTGAGGTGACGCCCGAAAACGTTCGTTACTGGCTCGAGGCTCGCGAAGTTCTCCGACCTTTTTCACTCATTCCGTCCTTTTTGCGTGTCGAAGAAGGGCCAGATGGCCATCTCTACAGCTCAGACGTGTACCGCAGCGCGCACATCGGTAATTTGCCGAGGCTGATTGATAGTGAGGGGTACTGGGTAAACCTCAGGTACCCCTACCAGGCCTCCTACCTGATGGACCAAGAGCTCATGGCGGAGTTCTTGCAGTCACCCACCCAAAGTCCGGACTCTGGAACCTGGCCTATTCGAGAAAAAGCAACACAAGGTCTGATTTATTCGAATGTTCCGAAGGGATGTTTTTCCCGGGCGTTTATAAGAGTTGGTGCCGATGGGGGGATTCCAGGCGCGGCGCGGATTCACCACCTACCCAATAACTATGCGATGAAAAAAGGTAACAAGTACGGAGGGCTCCGAGTAGGCGAACTTGTGCGCACCCAGGGCATACGAATTCCCACTCCGGTCCAGGAACTCAACAAGCTGGTGAGCCTTCGTATTCCTAAACGGCGACGCTTTATGGTCCACCATCTGGACTAGGTGCTCACTAATCGGTCTGCGTCGAACGGGTATTGCGCCTAAAATGGAACTAGTCAGCGCAGTCTTGTCGTTCTCCTCCACCCTTGGAGCATGTGTCAGTGGGTCTTGTCGTTCAAAAATATGGTGGTTCGTCGGTTGCCGACGCCACCAGTATTAAGCGCGTCGCGAAGCGTATTGCACAGGCCAAAAAAGCAGGCCACGACGTGGTCGTCGCCGTCTCCGCCATGGGTGACACCACCGACGAACTCATCGATTTAGCCCACCAGGTGGCGGAAAATCCGCATTCCAGGGAAATGGACATGCTGCTCACCACCGGTGAGCGCATCGCCATGGCCCTGTTGGCCATGGCGATCAGGGACTTGGGTTTGGATGCTCGGTCGTTCACGGGAAGCCAAGCGGGCATGATGACCAATGCCGACCACGGTCGAGCCCGAATTGTTGATGTCACGCCCACTCGTGTGCGCCAGGCCCTCGATGAGGGTGCGATTGCGATTGTGGCGGGTTTTCAAGGGTTCAATACTGATTCTAAAGACATCACCACACTGGGTCGGGGTGGGTCGGACACCACTGCTGTGGCGTTGGCTGCGGTCTTGGGTGCTGAATCCTGTGAGATTTATACTGACGTCGATGGTGTTTTCAGCGCTGATCCGCGCATTGCGCCCAAGGCCAAAAAGCTCGATCACGTGTCCTACGAAGAAATGTTGGAATTGGCGGCATCTGGGGCGAAAGTGCTCTATATCCGCGCGGTGGAGTTTGCGAGAAGACACGGGGTTCCCCTCCATGTGCGCTCATCGTTTGGTGACGATGAGGGAACATGGATTGGTACCCCCCGGGAGGGAAGTCGCATGGAAGAACCAATCATCACTGGCGTAGCCAGTGATTTAAGCGAAGCGAAAATTACGGTAGTCGGTGTGCCAGACGTGCCCGGTAAGGCCGCAGATATTTTCACCATCGTGGCCGACGTGGGCGCCAACATCGACATGATTGTGCAAAACATTTCCGTCCAACAAAGCGGACATACGGATATTTCTTTCACCCTGCCCAAAGAAGATGGCGAGCGGGCGATGAACGCCCTTCGGGCCAAGCAGGCCGAGGCCGGTTTTGATTCCCTCATCTACGACGAAGGCATTGGGAAGCTCTCCGTGGTGGGTGCGGGAATGCGGACCAACGCGGGTGTTTCCGCGCAGCTTTTTCGCGCACTAAGTGATGCGGGTATCAACATTGAAATGATTTCCACCAGTGAGATCCGCATTTCCGTGGTCACTCGCGCCGATATTTTGCCCGAAGCCGTGCGGGTCGTCCACGAAGCGTTCGGTCTCGATGCGGACACCGACGCCACCGTCCATGCAGGGACGGGACGCTAATGGTCGCCCTCGGTGTTGTCGGTGCCACCGGCCAGGTAGGCCAAGTAGTTCGCGCCCTGCTGGGAGAGCGGGATTTCCCCTTCACGTCTCTTCGACTGTTTGCGTCTTCTCGCTCCGCCGGGTCGACCCTCACGGTGGGAGACCACACCGTGGTGGTCGAAGACCTCGACGAGGCTGACCCCAGCGGTCTCGACATTGCCATTTTTAGCGCCGGTGCAGGAACCTCAAGGGCTCACGCTCCGCGGTTTGCAGAAGCCGGTGTCACCGTGGTGGATAACTCCAGTGCGTGGCGAAAAGACCCCTACGTGCCACTCGTGGTGTCGGAAGTAAACCCTCACCATCTGGATGAGATTCCTTTAGGCATCGTGGCAAACCCCAACTGCACGACGATGGCAGCCATGCCGGTGTTGAAGGTCCTCCACGATGAGGCCGGCCTTCGCCGGCTCATCGTGTCGACCTACCAGGCTGTTTCTGGTGCAGGGCTTGCCGGTGTGAGAGAACTGTCGGGTATGGCACACCACGCTGTCTCGAAAGATTTAGAGGGTCTCACCTATTCGGGTGACGCGGTGGAGTGGATTGACCCACAAGTTTTTGCTGAACCGATCGCGTTTAACGTGTTGCCGTTCGCGGGAGCCTTGGTTGATGACGGCCTGCACGAAACCGATGAGGAACAAAAGCTCCGGTTTGAATCCAGGAAGATCCTGGATATCCCGGAGCTTTTGGTCAGTGGCACCTGTGTGAGGGTGCCGGTGTTTACTGGCCACTCGTTACAAATCAACGCAGAGTTTGATCGGCCGCTGTCCCCGGAGCGTGCGACAGAGTTGCTTTCTGACGCCCCGGGAGTTCAGCTTGAGGCGGTGCCCACACCCTTAAAAGCGGCCGGGGTTGATCCCAGCTTGGTGGGGCGCATTAGGACGGACGAAGGCGTGCCTGACGGACGTGGCCTGGCGTTATTTGTCAGTGGCGATAATCTGCGCAAAGGCGCGGCTCTCAACGCCGTCCAAATTGCCGAGATTCTCGCGGCGCGGGCGAACAGCTAATTAGGGGTTTCGTCGCCGGCGAATGGCTCGAATGAGCAGGGTGGTGGCAATGAGTAGACCAAAGCCACCAAAGATGATGTTGGCAAGTTGTTCCGGAATAATGAAAGCGCCCAAAGAGCCCAGCGGTGTAGCAATCAGTGCGGCAAGTGCCACCCAGAGGCCATCGCGCAAGGTGGCCACTTTGTGTCGCAGGTGAGACACACTGCCCGATAGTGCTGCCGGGGCCATCGCAATGAGCGAAACACCTTTCGCTTCCAAATCCCCCACGCCAAAAAAGATCATGAGGGCGGGAATAGCAATAATGCCGCCCCCGATGCCAAAAAGTCCCGCCGCAATGCCCATGACCACGCCAATTCCGGCTAAGCCGGCGGCTGTGACGAGATCAAGCTCCAGGCTCACCCCGCGGTTTGGAACAGTGAACACGACAACGGTCGCGATTGCCGCCACAAAGACAATAAATGTCCACTCCAGCCAGCCAAGGCTCAGTTTGCGAAGTAACCAGGCACCCACTTGGGCCCCGGCAAGGGCTCCCAGTGCGACGAGAAGGGCCGGAAGGATGGGGAACACACCGCCCACGGCGTAGCTGGCGGTACCGACCAGGGCAGCTGGTGCGATCGCGAGCAGTGAAGAAGCTTGCGCCCTGCGCTGGTCCATTTTGGCCCAGACCAACAGCAGGGGCACCATCACGATGCCGCCACCGACACCGAAAAAACCGGCCAGTAGGCCACCAATAATTCCCACACTCAACAGGGCCACTACAGGGGGTTTGTTGAGGGGTTCAGTCACAACCACAGCGTAGTGGGGCACCAGGTAGTGCCTCCTAGAATGGAGGCGTGGAGAACAAAGCAGACGTGGTGTTGGTGGGTGCCGGCATCATGTCGACCACGCTAGCCACACTGATTAATCAGTTGGAGCCCTCCTGGCGCATCGTCATTGTGGAAAAGATGCCGGACGTGGCAATGGAATCCAGTCACGGGTGGAACAACGCTGGCACTGGGCACTCGGCACTGTGCGAACTGAACTACACCCCGCAGCAGCCTGACGGTTCAGTCACCATCGATAAAGCGGTCGTGATTAATGAACAGTTCCAACTCTCGCGCCAATTTTGGTCCTGGTTGATCGAATCAGGTCGGATTCCAGACCCCTCGATGTTCATTCGCCAAAGCCCCCACATGTCTGTGGTCTTTGGCGAAGACAACATTGCGTTTTTGAAAACCCGGTTTGAGGCCCTAAAAAACCACCCCCTGTTCGCCGGGATGGAATATAGCGAAGACCCCTACGAAATCGCCACTTGGGCCCCTTTGGTGATTGATGGTCGCATGAAAGGTGAGCGTTTGGCCGCCACGCGGGTTGTCAGCGGGTCAGATGTGGACTTTGGTGGGCTCTCCGACCGGCTTGCCAGCGATTTGGCGGCCAGCGGTGCCGAATTCATGTTTAACACTCGAGTCAGTGACATCAAGAAGACATCCATCGGAGGGTGGGAGTTGACCCTTCGCGATGAATTGGGCCACACTCCGCGGTTTATCGAAGCTGATTTTGTCTTCGTGGGGGCGGGTGGAGCGGCATTGCCGCTTCTGCAACGCTCAGGTATTCCCGAAATTCGGGGTTACGGTGGCTTCCCCGTCAGTGGTGAATGGTTGAAGTGTGACAACCCGGAAGTGGTGTCACAGCACAACGCCAAGGTTTATGGCTTGGCTGAGGTGGGGGCGCCCCCCATGTCAGTGCCTCATCTCGATGTGCGCGTTGTGGAAGGCCAGAAGAGTTTGCTCTTTGGTCCCTACGCGGGCTTTACTCCCAAATTTCTCAAAAACGGCTCCTGGTTGGATCTTTTCGGTTCACTGCGCTGGCACAACATAATCCCCATGTTGGCTGTGGGGCTGGGAAACTTTGGTCTCCTGAAATACCTCATCGGCGAAGTGTTTGCCTCGAGGCAACAGCGCCTTGAGGCGCTGTATCGCTTTTACCCCGACGCCAACCCAGAAGATTGGGTTCCAGAAGTCGCCGGACAGCGTGTTCAGATCATCAAACCCGATAAGAAAAAGGGTGGGGTGCTGCAGTTTGGCACCGAGGTGGTCTCCAGCGCTGACGGTTCTATTGCTGGACTACTGGGGGCCTCACCGGGGGCGTCAACGGCAACGGCAATCATGCTCGATGTGTTGACCACCTGCTTCCCGGACCGCATCGACAAGTGGACGCCTCAGATAAAAAACATGATTCC
This sequence comes from Pontimonas salivibrio, assembly GCF_002950575.1. Lineage (NCBI taxonomy): Bacteria > Bacillati > Actinomycetota > Actinomycetes > Micrococcales > Microbacteriaceae > Pontimonas > Pontimonas salivibrio. The sequence continues at coordinate 1,700,158 of NZ_CP026923.1, read as the reverse complement.
GGCTTTCGGTGAAGATTCATCCTCCGGGGTTACTAGCGCCTTGGCGTCGGACATGTCTCGTACTGCGAAGGTGCTGAAGCTCTAGAGAAACGCTCGCGGCGCGCGAGAACACCACTGTGCCCGGAGAACCCTGGCCGTTGTTTGCGGAGTCCTCTTAGTGACGGGTCGCGTGATCGCTGGGGTTCACAATCACCACATCGGGTGTCGCAAGGCCGTGTTCACTAAAGCCCGTATCAAGGGCTTGAGAGATCCGGCTCAGTGCGTCGTTCGGCACGAGGGCAACTACCGAGCCGGAGGTGCGGTGGCCAAGCAACCGCGCGGCACTGGCGCCGTTATCCAAGGCGATACTGACGGCAAGGTCAACATCGAGCGTGTGTGCCCCAAATGCGTCCGCTAGAGACTGGTGTGAGTCGGCAAAAATTTGGCCGATTGCTTCAGGGCCGTCTTCACGAAGTGTGCGCACCACTTCTAACACCCGGACATTTTCTTTCACCGCGTGTGTGGCTAATGCCAATTCCTGGGAGTCCACACTCTTGTTACTGACAAGCTGCTTCATGTCGACTGCCTGCGCTTCTCGAAGTGAGGGAACGCTCAGGGCATCGGCGACATGTTCGATGGCTTGTAGTCGTTCGGCGAGCGGTGGGAGCGGCCGAGGTTCAGCGTGGGTGTGGACCAACATCAGGGTGTGGTCATGGGTTTGTAAACCAAGTGGCACGTTTTCGAAATCTTTACTGCGCCCATCGACAAGGACTCCCTGGTCGGCGTTGCCGGCCAGGGAGGCGAGGATGGGGCCAAGGCCGACATCTTCGCCTGCCGCAAGAGATTCGGAAAGGTTGCAGATCCGGGCCAGCTGGCCCAGGTCAGCATCGATTTGCCAGGCGTCCCGCAACGCAAGAGCAACGGCCACTGTGAGTGCCACAGAGGAACCCATCCGCACGCGGGTGGGAACATCAGAATCGATGTAAAGGTCCACCCCGGGTACGGCCTGAAGGTCCGCACCGAATTGCCCCATGGCCCACGCGGTACCCAGGGGGTACTGTGGCCAACCTTCTAGAGACTCAGAGTCCAAGTCGTCCAAAGAAATTTCGGCAATTTCGTCTTGGTCGACACTGGCGACACGGATTGTGCGGTCCTCTCGAACTCCGAGGGCCACCACCGTGCGCACATCCAGTGCCAGGCACAGGGTGTGACCGTCGGCATATTCGGTGTGATCGCCAATGAGGCGCATGACGCCAGGTGCCGACCACAGACCGTGCGGGTCTTTTCCGTAAATTGCGCGGAACCCAGCTCGGGTGTCATCTCGGATATCGCCCAGAGTGTCCACATCCTCTTTCGTGTGTCGGGAACTGCCCTATTCTGTCCCATCTTTATGGCAAGCGGGTTACACCGCTTATTCCCGCGGATTTGTCAGACCGACCAGGCAGAATATCCCCGTGCCCCTTCCTCTGAAAGACCGCTTTACGACACCGAATCGTCGACCCCGTTGGCGGTGGTGGGTGGGCACTCTGGTGATTCTTGCGTTTTGGTTCGTGGGCGGGACAATACTGAGCTTGGTGGTTCTGCCCTGGACGGGGGTGGACCTCGAGGGTTTCTTCGTTGAAGGTGACATGTTCACCTCATTTCCTTCCTGGGGTTTCTTACTTTTTGCGCTGGTGAGTTTTATCCCCCTCCTACTGGGTGTTCTGGTGTCCTATCGCCTCATTTTGGGCGTAAAGCTTCGTCGACTCTTTGCCTCTGGTGTTCCTTTCAGGATGTGGCGAGTGGGCTGGGGCGCACTGGTGTGGATTGCAATCATGGCGGGTCCGGCAATTGTTGCCGTTGTGCTCTCACCAGAGCAGTTCCAAACGAACTTTGATTGGCAGGCGTTCTTGCCCTACGCCGTCATCGCGTTGCTGTTGCTTCCGATACAAACCACCGCGGAAGAAGTGTTCTTCCGCGGTTGGCTTATTCAGGGCCTCAGTCAGCGCTACAGCAACATTTGGTTGCTGTCTCTCGCAAGCGGATTGCTTTTTGCCCTTCCGCACCTGGCGAATCCGGAAGCAGCGGGGGCGCTATTGCCGGCAATGGTGGGTTACGGGATGGTGGGGTTCGCTCTTGCCTGGGTAACCGTGCGGGATCGCTCCTTAGAAATCGCGATTGGTGCCCACGCGGCAAATAATCTTTTCGCGGCCCTAGTGGTGGGTTATGAAGGTGGAGCGCTTCCGGCAGAAGCACCCTTGGTCTCTAGTGGTGAAGTGGACTGGGCCATTGACAACTTGCTTTCGATTCTCCTGATCCCACTTTTTATTGTTCTGAGTCGTTGGGGTTACACAAAGCGGCAAGCGCCGAAGGCGCTCAACGCGTCGCAGTAGTGAAGAGCCCGCTGGAAAAATACCCCAGGGGGTATTAGGCTAGCGGTGTGACGAAAAATACCGCACCCAGTCGAATCCAAACACTCTCGCCCGCATGGGGCGCCATGGCGATGACCGTGAGCGGTCTCGCGATGGTGTCACTGCTTGGCCCACTGCCCGGGTCGGACATTGATACCGGGGCGGGGCTGGTGTTCTTGGCACTGTCCTGGATCATCGTGATTACCCTGACCGTGCTATTCCTCACCAAAATGATTCGCTACCGCGAAAACTTTCTCGCTGATTTGTTCAACCCCGGCCAGGGCGCTCAGACTGCCGCGTGGCCGGCCTCTCTACTCATCTCCGCACTAGCCACATCCCAAGCCGGCTTCGCCGGTTACATTCCCGGCGATATTGCATTGACTGTGGGTGTCGTTGTCGGGGGTCTGGGGTTTTTGGGTACAGCGCTCAGTGGCTTTGCGTTCTTTAGCCACGTAATTGGCCAGCCAGATATTCCCGCACAGACCATCACAGCAGGGTGGTTCGTCCCTGTCGTGCCCCTCGTACTGGTCCCCAGCATCACCCTGCGACTCACGTCGATAGCCGGCGGTGAACCGGCGAGCTGGACGGTGTGGTTGGCAGTTTCGGCCTGGGGTGTGGGATTTGGGTTATTTCTTCTCCTGGCCGCCATCATCGGTGGGCGACTGTTGATGCTGGAGCCACCCGCAGCCCATGCCCTGCCCAGTTGGTGGGCATGGTTAGCGCCCCTGGGCGCGGGAGGTTTAGGAATTGTGACCAGCACGCGGATGCTGGGCGATGAAGTGCTCATCAGCGTGGCCTACTGGTTGGCTGCTGTTATGTGGGGCTTTTCAGCCTGGTGGGCAATCTTTGCTCTGATTGTGATGTGGGGTAAGCGCAAAGAAGCACGCTTCCACCTGGGCTACTGGGGCTTTGGCTTTCCCACCGCCGCTTTCGCTTCGCTGAGTTTGGAAGTGGGCCGCCACCATGAGTTTGCGGGACTGGGTGTGATTGCCATCGTGTTCTGGGTGGCACTGCTGGTCATTGTCACCGTCCTTGCCTCCAAAACGATTTCCCAGTGGCGGGCGGGTGCCCTGTTCCCCCAACCGGCAGCGACTCAGAGCAAATAGCGACAGCCTGACAGTGTTGCCCTCTAGGGGTTTAGGACGAGTGTTGGCGTCTCAGTAGACGTTGCCGGCGGCGCTCCTGGCGAGCCTTGATGTTGCCCATGAGACCTTTGCCGCGAAGCCAACCGCCTGGTTTATTGCGCCGGCCGTGGACCACACGCTCAGTTAACGGCGCGTGCCTAATCTGATCGGCTTCGGCGCGCACCCGCGAAGACAGTTGGGCGTAGAGAGAATAACGATGCAGCAGCCGTTGGCGTGCCTCAGTGAGGGCCTCCAAGTGGGACGACCAGTTATCGGCAGCTAACGTGTCTCGAATAACGCCGATTGCCCGGTCCGGGTCATCGATTGGCAACCAAATGAAACTGCCTTCCGGGAAATAGTCGGCAATGTTTGTGGCACCGAAATACAGCGGAACCGTGTAGCTCAAGAAGCAATCCGCAATCTTCTCAGTCCAATAGTCATCCTTGGACGTGTTCTCAATGGCAATCGAGTATTGGTAGGGAGCAATCCCGTCCCATTTGTCATCAAGAGTGTGCTCACGGCCATGCCCAAAAAGGTCAATTTCCGGAAATTCGCTCGCTACGCGTTCAATGAACGCGTGGCGAGCGCGGTGACCGGGAATGTCGGTTTTCGTGCTGGCAATAGCCGATAACGTTCGAGGTTTTGCGGGTGGCTTCAGTTGGACTAGTTCGTCAAAGGTTTTTCCCACCCACCAGTCCAAAACTGGTGGCGCAGTGTGAACAACGCTTTCGCGCGGAAGGTGAAGGTGTGTGTACACCCGGTCATACCCGGGAGCAACAGGGCGAGCCACGAGTGGTTCGTTGTCCCACTTCCAGATGTAGCCCTCGCGGGCAGTGACCTTTTGGTCGTAGCGCAAATAGTTTTGAATGAAGACCACATCAGCGGGTTCATCGCCTACCAGGTCAAAAATGACATCGCAGTGGTCCAGTGCGCCTCCCGGCATTCTGCGTCGAAGAGCCTCTTCGTCGAAAGGCCCACGTTGGGACATCATCCGAATACGAATAGGTTCGACTTCCTTGGGGGGCACATTCACCTCGGGCACCCTTTAAGCCTAAGCGGACCCGGGGCACACCCTTGCTCCTGCTATTTTCTGAAAGTCAGCGTTTTTGGAGCTCTGACGGCCACAGTGAAGCTATGCCTTCGACACACCTGTTGTCTTTCGCCGCCCTAGGCCTTCTCGTAGCGCTTGTGGGTTGCACTCCGCAAGCCTCAGTGGAGGGCGATCAGCCCCTCGACACACCCGCCCAGGTGGAACCTGAGCGCCTCGAACAGGACGAGCCAGATGGTGAGGAGCGACCCACTGACGCAGAGCCACAAGAAGTCTTGAGTGCGTGTGAAAGTAGCGAGCGAGGGCAGACACAAACCATCGTTCAAGCTCAAACGGGCGCACTGGGTGGCGGTGATTTCGAGCTCGCTTATTCTTATGCGACTCCTGGTTTTCAGTCAGCGGTGTCCCTCGAGCAATTTGCCGGGTTGATTGCTGCCAGCTACCAGCCCCTCTTGGGCAGTGCCGACCTTGAGTTTGGCAACTGCCTCATTGACCAATCCGCCACGAGAGTGGCTCTAGATGTGGTTGTGCGAACAACGCAGGGCGAAGCCTTGGGATTGCGCTACGTGTTACTCGATACCGAAGAGGGTTGGCGGGTTGATGGCGCCAGCGATTTTCGCCTCGTCGGCACCCCTGCATAACCAGCAGATGCTAATGCCGGTCTAGTTCTTTTCGGCCGCGGCCTGCTCCAGGACCGCCACATAGGACTCGGCCACAGTTTTCGGGTCCCACAACCGGCGGGCGCGTTCGGTCGCGGCCGCTCCCAGGGTTGAGGTGCGCTCTGAATCTTCGATTACCCAGTGGATGGCGTCAGCCAGAGACTGAGGGTCAAAAGCCTGCGCAAGGGCTCCCGTGACGCGGTCTTCCACAACGTCTGCCAAGCCGGAATTATCGAATGCCACAACGGGTGTGCCACAGCATTGCGCTTCCGCAGCAACCTGGCCGAAGGCTTCTAGTCGGGAGGGCACTACGAAGACATCTGCAGCGGAATACGCCCTGCGCAGCCCCTCGTCATCCAGTCGCCCTAAGAACTGGACGGGAACGCCGCCTACCTCCCGGGTGGGCCCGTCTTCACCGAACACGATTGCCCGAAGCGGCCTTGTGTCTCCCGAGGCGGCGTGCAGGCTCTTCAGGAGGGGAAGTGCGTCAAAGAGTAGACCGGCGCCTTTGTGGGGTTGGCTGGTCCCATTGCCGGCTCCGAACATGACGACCACGGCGTCTTGTTCGATGCCGAAGCTGTTTCTCGCCTTTTTTTGGTCAGTGGGTGCCCAAAACCCGGTATCCATCGGAACAGGTATGACGTGAGTGGGCCGCGTGGCGCTCAGCACACTCGACTTCGCCTCCCGCTCTAACCAGCGGGTCAATGCGACCACGTGAGAAGGCTTTTTCCACTGCCGACGCTTTCGACGAAATGTTTCCCGATCAATGTCGGGTCCTGATTCGCCGGGGGGCCTGGATGCTTTCGAATACCCCACCCGGTAGCGTCCCGTGTCGGTGTAGTGCTCAGCGCCAGAAAACATCCACATATCGGATAGCCGCCAAACCACGGGTGCGCGAAGTCGACCCACCTCGGCAATTGACAGGGTCGCATTACCCAGCCAGCCCAACAGGATGACATCGGGTGTCATCCTGTTAATTTCTCGCCCCAAACCCGTTGGGTAAAGGGCTTGAGAGTGCAACAGGGTGTTTGGTGAGATAAAAGGTTTCCTGGGGAGGTATTTTCGAAACCTGGTGCGAAGAAAATATTGTGCGTATTCCAGCCGACTTCTGGAAGCTTTTCCTCCCACAATCTGTTCGTCGTCGCGGGTTTTATGGATCACCCTAAACGTAATGTCGATGCGGTCAGGGAAATGGGTCCTGATCGCATCAAACACCCGGTAAGCGGCTCGTGCCGCACCGCCCAAACTGTCATGGGCGGCAACAAAGACGACCTTGAGGGGTCGTCTGTCAGTGGTGTCGGGTGTTGGCGTCACGGTGTGCGGATGTCCCTACTCACAATCCTTGGCTACCCGCTGAACGGGGAAGAGGCAGCGAATGTAGCCCCACGCTACCTGGCGCTTCGCGCCAGATCGAGCAAGCCGGTGCTCGCCATGTTGTCGACAATCCCCCGAGCGAGCTGTGTTGCTCCCAACTCGCTCACGTGATCTTGATCGGAGTAGAGGTAATCGCCGCCCGGGGTTGATTGCGAACACGATTGTTCTTCGCACAGAAATTCCCACGGTTCAATCAGATGAACGAAATCGCGATTTTGCGCAAGATCTTGTTCCACGGCGATGAACTCACCGTGTCGGGCAAGGTAGTCCTGTTTGGAGACCGTGTCACCGAATTCAAAATCAAACCACGGAGCAAAAAGCAGTTCGGCCTGCGAAGCAGGCTTGCCCGCACGACCCACCTCTTCTGGGCGGAAGGCAAAATCTGGAACCCCAGAAACGACGATTATTTGCGCTCCCGAGGCACCAAAAATGTCGAGAGTGTCTTGAAGGGCGCTGCGGTAAGCGTCAACAGCAGTGCTCTCGTTCACGGCGATACCAGACCCCTGGTCAATCAATTGGATTTCTGAATCACCACCAGAGTTGACGGTCGTAAATCGCCCGGCCGTGTACCCGTGGATGATGACGACCCGCGGGGTCTTCTCCTGCACCAAGCTTCTGACCTGTTGGGAAAGCTCCTGGCATTCTTCGTGGACGCTCGTCACCGTAGTGCTGGGCAAGTGCAGGCATCCAAAAGTACGAGCCACCACAGCCCCGTACATTTCAACCCCTTCCACTTCAAGTGCCTCGGTAAGCGCATCACCCACACTCCCCGCATGGGAATCACCGACCAAGAGCACATCAATCGCTGTGTCATCACAGGAGGTCTTCATGCAGTCCCTGGATTCCTCCAGCTGCGGCACCGGAGGGGCTGAGCGCAGCACGCCGGTTTCTTGGAACACCCCGTAAATACCCAAAGTTCCCCCTCCCACGACGAGGGGAAGTGCGATTAGGGCCACCAAAGCGCCAGTGCCGGCCCTCTTCGAAGAAGATGACTGCCCACCTGAGGGCACTGCTGATGGCGGATCGCCGTCAGCAGGGTTTTCTCCAGCGCTTTCTTTGGCACTTTGGGGAGAGTGAGCGTTGACGGGTTGGATGCCCCGGTGTCGCTTCATGAAGGGCTGCTCGATGAAACGAAAGGACAGGGCGGAAAAGCCAATCGTGACGGCAAACGACAGGCCAATGGAAATCACTCCGTCGCCCAGCCGGCTGGTCACGAACAACCACACGGGCCAATGCCACAGATAGGCACTGTAGGAGCGATCACCCAACCATCGCAGTGGGCGAAGTGCCGGTGACTGCACGAGAGATTTGCTGAGCGGAAAAATTAATAGCCCGGTGACTGCCACCATGGGAAACACTGTCGGCCAGCCCGGCAGTAAGTTCGACTCAGGGACCAGCGCAAAAGATCCGAGAAGTACTGCGAGGCTTCCCAGCGAGATGCTCTGACTCTTCTTAGTGCCGCTTTGCGGAACGAACAGGGCGGCAAGAACCCCGAAAAGGAACTGCCATGCCCGAGTGAGCGGTGAGTAATACCCAAAAGCAGCGGAGAGTCCAGTGGATTCGGTGAAGATGCCTCCCCAGCCCAGCTGATCGTCCCAGTCATTGAGGAGGGCAAACGCGAACGACGTGACCAAGAGGGCTGAGACCACAAGGGTGGAGCGTTTAGCCCGCGCGCGGGCCCAAGGGCTGGCAATGGCCGCAAGAAAAATCAGGGGAAAAAGAAGATAAAACTGTTCCTCAACCCCCAAAGACCAGAGGTGGAGGAGCCAGTTTTCTTCAACGCCCGGGTCAAAATAGTCACCTCGTGTGACGACCTCCACACCAATGTTTCCGGCAAAAAATAATGACCACACCGACATTTCCACCTGGTCGGCAAAACCCCTCGGGGCTAACGTGACCGCAGCGCCGATCAGGGTAGCGGTCAGGACAACAACGAGGACGGGAACAAGGCGAAAGAACCTGCGCTTCCAAAACTCCGCCAAAAAAGCCCTGTGTGACGGGTGCTTATCGCGCAATGACCACATGCTGAGGGTAATGACGAAGCCGGAAATGACGAAGAACACGTCAACGCCTAAGAAGCCCCCTGGAACCAGCGCGCCGAAGTGGGCCAGCATGACCCCGAGGACAGCCACCCCCCGAAGCAGCTGAATATCGATGCGCCTCGCCACGGCGAAGTTGGTGGGGACGGAAGTATTCACGACGCCTCACCCTCCGCCGTTTCGGCTAACTCACCCAAACGTGTTTGAAAATTCTGGGAAAAATGAAAGCGTTGAGAGGCGAATGCTTGAGCCGCCTGTGGACTAACCCTCATCAGTTTCTCGCCTTCTCGTGCTGCCGATTGGGAGGAAAATCCCGCGTTCCTCCGCTTTGTGGAGGCGAAAAAACCACAAAGGTGGGCCCCGTGGGACTCGAACCCACGACCCACGGATTAAAAGTCCGATGCTCTACCAACTGAGCTAGAGGCCCGCCAATAGTGTAGTAGTGCCCAGCAAAGGTTGTGCACCCCGAGCCGTGAAACAGCTTGGACACAATCGCGTGGCATACTTACACGGTCGATTCGTGCCTGGAAGGGGCCCCTATGAACCGCGTCGCGCTGCGTCGTTTTGTCGCTCTGAGTGTTGTTGCTGCTTTGACCCTGGTGGGTTGTGCGCGGCCAGACGAGCCGGTAGAGGTCGAGGAGTCAGCTCCCGCTGAAGAACAAGTCGAGGAAGTTATTGAACCACCCCGGCATCCCCTAACCGGCGAAGAAGTGGTGGAAGGCTCCGTCACTGGGCCGGCCGTCATGGCGAAAATCGATCACGAGAACCGCCCCTACGTGAACTTGCACCGCGCGGACATCGTCATTCAGCAGCTCATTCCGCAAAACGGCACGCGCTTCATCGCCATTTTCCACTCTGACGTTCCTGACCAAATTGGTTACGTCCGCTCATTTAGGCCACACGACCTCTACATGGCCTCGCCCTTCCAAGGCCTGTTGGCCTCCTCGGGAATGTTTGCCCTCGTCGTGCCCTTCTGGGAAGACACGGAAGCAGCCGGTGTCAGACAGTATGTCTGGGATTACCGCACCGCCGAGGACCGTGACCTGTGGTCGACGGTGGATAAGAACTATGCGATGGCCTCCAGCGTGCTCTTTGCGGCTGCAGATGCTCAGGCAGCAAACGCCACACTGGCACCGCCCCAGCAGTACTTCGAATATGTCTCGGACCCGGCGGAAGCCTCCGCTGCGGCGGGAACACCGGTGTCAAACTTCACGACCTACTTCAGCGAGTCGGCCACTAACGACTACGTGACTTCGGTGTGGGAATGGAATGCCACAACTGGGTTTTTTGAAAAGAACTTCATCAACGGAGACCCTGTCTCGGTCGAATCCGGTGAACAGCTAGCAGTGACCAACCTGGTCGCCATCAGCGTCGAACACGATGACTTTGTGGGTCAGCCTACAGCTCGGATGCTCAACGGCGGTGGATCAGCGTGGGTGGCAACGGGTGGAAAAGTCATCGAAGCAGACTGGGAAGGTGGCGCGCTCACCGAACCCATCACACTCACTTCCGGGGGCGAACCAGTGAAGCTTGCGCCGGGTAAAACCTGGTTCATGATTTTCCCCGGCGATGCCTCCACTGCTCGCACCGCAGCGTGGGGTGGCCCGGGAAGCGTGTCCTACGAATAGGACGCGCTTCACTAGCTGACGACTCAGTTCACTCCTGAGCTGCCTAGTGGGCTCGCCTCTTGGCTGGAGTCTGCGGGACGCTTGGATAGTGCTCTTTCTCGCATGGCGAGAAAGAGTGGGAAGGTGAACGCGAAGGCGGTAACCCCGGAAACTAAGATGTAAGCCCAGAGGTAGCGCATCCCTAGCCTCTTGCCCTCCAGCAAAATAAAAGCCGAACCGGCGACGGCGACAACTAACAAATCGAGGGAAAGGACCCAGTCGAGCGAGCTGGTAAACCACGCCTCCACATAGTCACTGCTGGTCGCACCACCCATGACGGCAAGGCCGTTAAACACCCATGCGGTAATCAAACCCGCGATGGCGACGAATAGGTAAAACCAGAAGCGAGAACGCTGTGCACGTGTCATTGTCATGCCCACACGGTAGGGCCGCCAGCTGAACAGTGTCGTCACCTGATTGCCATCACCTGGTTGGCATTGCTTGGTCGATTCGATGGAGACTCTTCAGCAGTTCCTCCTACGCTGGGGGCATGACGGATCGCCCCCACAAGCCTGTGTCGATGGCGCCGTGGCGTTTAGAAGCCTCAGGAAGTGAGGAGGACGCCATCTGGCGCCTTCACCCTGAGCGGCGCCTTGCCATTGCCCACGACACGGCCCAACTGCTTGTGCGAGGTGTGGATGGCGGAAACTCTTCCGACACCCTGGAGCGCTTAAACACTTTTGTGGACCGTGAAGGTGTGGATACTTTGGCGGAATTGTGGGCAGGTGCTGATTCAGTGAGTCTGCCGGGCGCACTGTGGCGACTTTTTCGTATCCGAGAACAGGTTCGCTCCAGGCCGGACGTGATCGGTGAAGTGGTGCAACGCGGACTCGATGCATTGGACACGATTGACCCGGTTGTTGTGGGTGCCGAGGAGCCTGTGACAGCTTCTGGGGTGGGAGAAATCATCGACCAGGTGTTACGCGGTGGCTTTAGTGGGAACCTTGCTCCGGCCCTCGAGCGGGCTTCCGCATTAGCGCGCGTCATTGCCGCGGGCCTGTTGCATTGGCCATCAGCCGACGAGCACAGCGAACACGAAGTGGCTCTCAGGAGCCTCTCTTGGGGCGTGGTGGCAACAGAGCTTGCTGATTGCGCCAAGCGCGAAAAAAACGGCCAGCTTCGCTAGCGTGCTGGCCGTTAGTCTGGGGGAGCCTGGTCGCAGTAACCCCGGGCTCCATTATTTGCCGCTGCGAGCGGCCTCGCGCCGAGAGGCGTTCTGCGGCCAGGCTTTCACCCCCGAACTGTTCAGTGATTGCTCTCTTTGGTTCACCCCGGGTAGGTGAGGCTGACTGTTTCTGGGGGTTAGTCCTCGGGAGCTCGGTGTGCTTCCACCGCCACAATCCGAGGAACGTCGGTCTCCAGCGAAAAATGGAGGACAACAAATTCCCCGGTGCTCATCCCGAGGTGTTGCTCGACCAGTCGACCTGAGCCTTGGGCGCTGATATCGCTGGCCGCTTTAAGAATTTGGGGTAATACGGGGCCGTGTGAGCACAGCACGGTGGGGCGTTTTTTCGACACCGTTTTGGTGACAATGCTGATCGGGCCTTCAGCGCTTGGTTCCCAGGCGTCCTGACTGATGCGTTTTCTGGTCACCACATCGAGACCGGTCTTCCTGGCGATGGGTTCAATGGTGGCGAGGCACCGTGTGGCGGGGCTGGAGACCAGTCGCTCCGGTGCAAAGGCTGCGATTCCGCCTGCTTGATATTTGGCTTGGTTGAGACCGCGTTGAAGCAGTGGTCGGGTGTGGTCGGGGCCGTCCCAGTTTTCTCTGGGCATGGCTTTGCCGTGTCGAAGCAAAATCAGCGGAAAGGTCCGCTCCAACCCGGAGTCGACCAAGTGTTGGAAGTTCTCCAAAATATCCGCGTCGTGGGGGTAGCTGAGCTTCTTTGACGCTTTGGCCAGGGAGACCCACTCCAGCGCAAAAATTTCGTTGTTTGATTCAAACGGTGCACGCTCAGCCTCGCCCGGGTCCACTTCAGTCGCCCAATAAAACACTTCTTTATCTCGACCGCTGGGGATGGTGTAATCCACTCGGCCCAGGTAGGCGCCGAGGGTGACGTGGAGCCCGGTTTCTTCCAAAATTTCCCGTTTGGCACACTCCGGGATGCTCTCACCGGGGTCCCGTTTGCCTTTAGGGATGGAGACGTCTTTATGTTGTGTGCGGTGAACCAGGAGAACCTTGATGTCACCGTCGACGCGTTTCCAACAGACCGCGCCACCAGCGACGACCGGTTTTTCCTTCTTACTCACCCGTTATTACCCGAACGGCTGGTACTGGCTTTGTGACGTGCAGTAATCGCGGACATGGTTTCTTTCTGAATATCGACAAGACGGTCACCATTATCCGCCACTGCGTGTCGAATCCATTCACCCGAACTGGTCAAATGCCATGAGGCGACATCGTCGCTCATGCCCCGGTCCATATGCGTGAGCACCCGGTCGATGTGTCGGGGGTCGGAGAGTTTGAGAAGAACTTCAATTCGACGGTCCAAGTTGCGATGCATCATGTCGGCAGAGCCGATATAGACAATCGGGTCACCGCCGTGGTGGAAGGAAAACACCCGTGAGTGCTCCAGGTAGCGCCCGAGGATGCTTCGCACCCTGATGGTGTCGCTCACGCCGGGTAACCCCGGTACCAGGGCACAAATACCTCGCACCCAAATATCAATTTCCACACCGGCTTGGCTTGCCCGGTAGAGCGAGTCGATGATCACTTCATCGACCAGCGAGTTCAACTTGAGGATGATTTTTGCCGGCTTACCTTTCAGGGCCGCCTGGGTTTCATTGTCGATGTGTTTCAAGAGCCCTTTTCGCAGGTAGCGGGGGGCGACCAATAAGCGAGTGAACTTTTTCTCAATGGCGTAGCCGGAGAGTTCGTTGAAAAGCCTGGCGACTTCTTTACCGACCGATTGGTCGGAGGTGAAGTAGCCGTAGTCTTCATAAATTCGACTCGTTTTGGGGTTGTAGTTTCCCGTTCCGATGTGGGTGTAGTGGCCAAGGCCACCGCCTCGCTCTTGTCGAATGACAAGAGCGAGTTTGCAGTGGGTTTTTAGCCCGACCAACCCGTAGACGACGTGCACACCGGCTTTTTCCAACTTTTTTGCCCAGGTGATGTTTGCTTCTTCATCAAAGCGGGCTTTCACTTCGACCAGGGCCAACACTGACTTGCCGGCTTCCGCCGCACGAATCAGTGCCGCAATGATCGGGCTGTCGCCACTGGTGCGATACAGCGTTTGTTTAATGGCCAGCACGTAGGGGTCCACGGCGGCCTGTTCGATAAACGCCTGAACACTGGTGGCAAACGATTCGTAAGGGTGGTGGACCATGACGTCATTAGCGGCAATTGACCTGAAAATGTTGGGCTCATCGGTGGGTTCACTGGGGAGTAGATCAGTGGGGGTGATGGGCACCTGTTTGGAGTATTTAAGATCGGGCCTGTCGATATCGGCTAGTTGGAAGAGGCCGTTTAGTCCTAAGGGGGCGGGGAGTCGGTAGACCTCTTGGTCGGTGATGCCCAATTCGTTGACCAACAACTTCAAGGTCACATCGTCCATGTCTTCGGTGATTTCCAACCGAATCGGGGGACCAAACCGGCGACGGAGCAGTTCCCGCTCGAGCGCTTGGATGAGGTTTTCACTCTCATCTTCATCAATTTCGACATCTTCGTTCCGGGTAATGCGAAATTCGTGGTGTTCCAACACCTCCATACCGGGAAACAGCTCACCCACGTGATGGGAGATCAGGTCCTCGATGGCGATAAAACGCATCCGACCCGAACCGTCATCGGCCAGTGGGTAAAACCGGGGAAGAATCGGTGGAACTTTCACTCGGGCAAATTCGACCCGATCGGTGCGGGGGTCTCGAATACGCACCGACAGGTTCAACGACAGCCCAGAGATGTAGGGGAACGGGTGTGCCGGGTCAACAGCTAAGGGCATCAACACGGGGAAGATTTGTTCGGTGAATACTTCGTGGAGGCCCGCACGGTCAGATTCGGCCAAATCCGACCACGATTCTATGTGGATGTGTTCGGCGTCTAATGCCGGCTTCACCAGCTCGTGAAGGGCAGCTGCGTGGCGCAGTTGGAGTTCGTGGGCCATCTGGGCAATATCGTCCAGCACCTGCTGGGGGGACTTGCCCGTATTGGTGGGAACGGCAATCCCGGTCACGATGCGACGCTTCAGCCCGGCGACCCGCACCATAAAAAACTCATCAAGGTTGCTCGCGAAAATCGCTAAAAACTTGACCCGCTCCAGCAGGGGGACCTGCGGGTCTTCTGCTAACTCGAGGACACGTTTGTTAAACGCCAACCAACTCAGTTCGCGATCAAAAAACCGCTCCGCGGGAAGATCTTCGGCTTCCGGGACACCTTCGTCGTAGTCGTCAATGAAGTCGCCACCGACTCCGGTGGTGACTTCATAGTCGCGTTCACTCGCGTTCACACTCTCCACAGGATTCATGCAAACACTGCTTCGTAAACGGTGGGTAACAATTGGGGCGACACTCGTGTCGCCTTAGTTCTCAGCAGCGAGTTTGGCTGTTGTGGCCGGCGCACTCGATTCGGCGGCGTGTTCGTCGATGACAGCGAAACGGTAACCGACGTTTCGCACGGTACCGATGAGGGATTCCATGTCGCCCAGTTTGGCGCGAAGGCGCCTGACATGGACGTCGACTGTTCTGGTGCCCCCGAAGTAGTCATAGCCCCACACTTCACTGAGCAGCTGTTCCCGGGTGAACACCCGGGACGGGTGGGCTACTAAAAAGCGCAGTAATTCGAATTCTTTAAACGTGAGGTCTAGTGCCCGGCCATTGACTTTGGCCTGATAGGACACTTCATCGATGACGACCCCTGACGATTGAATCATCTCCGAACCGGGCTTTGCCGCCTCTCGGGTCAACGCAAGACGGATTCGGGCGTCAACTTCAGCGGGACCCGCGTGGCTGAGAATGACGTCATCAAAACCCCATTCGGAGTTCAACGCGGCCATACCGCCTTCAGTGACCACGACCATTAGTGCTGAGGACATTCCGGTGGTTTGCAAGATACGACACAGCGCTTTGGCCTGGGCCAAATCGGTGCGGGCATCCACAATGACCACTTCCGCACTGGGGGCGCGCACAAGAGACGCGGGTTCGGCGGGAATAGTTTTCACCCGGTGGGGCAACAGGCCAATGGAGGGCAACACCACAGAGTGGTCGTCACCGCTCAGCATCAAAATACTGGCCATCGACTCACTCTCCTTTCGCCCCCTGGGGGACCCTGTCAGTAACACTCACCGTCACAGCCCGGCCATTTGGCATTTTTGCACTAAACCTCGAGTGTACCCGGGCTGCCCCTTACTGCCCAGGTCAGTGTGTGGGGGGTCCCGCAGGGGGGACACCCCAACGTGTCGTTCACAGGTCAGCAAAAGACCGGAAGCGACCAATAATCTGTGGCTTTTGTGGGAATACTCAGCCGACGCCATAGAATAGGGGCGTGCACAACCTCTTATTTTTGGAAATCTTTTTCCTCGGTCTACTGGGCCTCGCTGTTTTAGCCATTGGCTGGGTGTCCGGTGTGGTGCTCCTGAACCTCTTTAGGGGACAGCGCTAAATCGTGGTCTCTTCGCTACTGGGAATACCAGGAGCCATCGGCGAGACCACCCCTGTCCATTACGGCAACCCTCTCGGCGAGCAAAGAAAGCTCGCCGAAGGCCAGGCGGTCGTTGATCTGGGTGACTACCAGGTCATTACCCTTTCGGGGCCTGACCGGCTGATCTGGTTGAACTCCATTAGTTCCCAAGACTTTTTGGGCCTTCCCCCGGGCCGCACCGTGGAGTCGCTGATTTTGGACCCGAACGGTCACGTCGAAAACCGCTTTTTGGCCGTCGACGATGGAACCACGCTGTGGTTATTAGTCGAACCGGGCGCTGCGGAAGCGTTAGTGGCGTGGTTGACGAGAATGCGTTTTCGTATGCAGGTCGACATTGACCAGGTGAGCGAGCACTGGAATGTTGTCGCGGCAACGGGGGAGAACCCGCCCGCGAGCGCCACGTCCACTACCGAGTCGTCGCCTGTCGTGTGGAATGACCCGTGGCCAAACATTCAACCCGGTGCGGTCGGGTATGGCCCAGAACCACACCCCGGTGCACATTTACGACTGACCTACTGGCTACACCCCAGACAGGAGCTCACCCCGGAGTCTTACCCGGAGTGGGCGGGCAGTGCGGCGCTTGATGCCCTTTTGGTGCGTGCCGCCAGGCCCACCCTGCATGGTGAAGTCGATGAGAAACTGCTTCCCCACGAAGTGGACTGGATTCGTACCGCCATCCACCTAGACAAGGGCTGCTACCGAGGTCAAGAAACGGTGGCGAAAGTGCACAACCTGGGCCACCCGCCTCGGCGAGTGGTGCTTTTGCACCTTGATGGTTCAGGTGGGGAACTGCCAGCAGCTGGCAGTGACGTGAGCCTTGGGGAAAAAACCGTGGGTCACATCACACGGGCGGTGAGGCACTTCGAATGGGGCCCCATTGCTTTGGCGTTGGTGAAGCGACCCACGGACACTGAAGCCGAACTGCACGTGGCGGGTCCAGACGGTCCCATTGTTGCCACACAGGAAGTCCTGGTGCCACAAGACGCAGGGGCCACCAGGCGCGAAGCCATTCGACAAATTCGCTCCGGGGGCTAAACACGCTCCCGACCATTAGGGGCTGACCTCCAGGCGGGAGTTGGTGGGGCGAAAGTGTGTTCGTTACCCCGATTAAGCTGGGGGCATGCCTGGAACCCTGATACTTCTTCGACACGGTCAATCTGACTGGAATCAAAAAAACCTCTTCACCGGTTGGGTTGATGTGCGCCTCACTAACCAGGGCCGGACCGAAGCGGCACGGGCGGGTGAGTTGATGCGCGAAGCAGAGTTACTTCCCGATGTGCTGCACACGTCACTGCTCTCTCGGGCAATCCAAACCGCACACCTCGCACTCGAGTCATGCGACCGGCTGTGGATTCCCGTCAAGCGCTCTTGGCGACTGAACGAACGCCACTACGGAGCCCTGCAGGGTAAAGACAAAGCCCAAACCCTGGCCGAGTTTGGTGAGGAACAGTTTCAGACCTGGCGTCGAAGCTTTGATACCCCACCACCACCCATCGATGACGACAACGAGTTTTCCCAGGTCGGTGACCCCCGCTACGCAGATCTCGAAGGACACCTTCCGAAAACCGAATCGCTCAAATTGGTCATTGATCGGATGTTGCCCTATTGGCGCTCCGATATTCAAACGGATGTGTTGGTGGGTAAGACCACGCTGGTGGTTGCCCACGGGAACAGCCTGCGTGGCTTAGTCAAGCATTTAGAAGGTTTAACCGATGAGGAAGTCGTTGAACTAAACATCCCCACCGGTATTCCGCTGGTCTATGACGTGAATGAGGATGGCACCATTACCGGCAAGGGCCGCTACCTCGACCCGGCTGCTGCCGAAGCCGGAGCTCAAGCCGTCGCCGCACAGGGAAAGAAATAAACCCCAGTTCTTCTGACCTGATGAGGCGCTGGGTGGCGCAACACCACTGCACCCGCAGCGAGTCGGTAGCGCTGTCAAGGTCGCTGCACATATCGCTGTAAAGACTGCGCTCGTATGCACTCTCTCGGAGGAGTGTGCACACGACGTCAGCTGACTACAGGGACTACTCGGAGCTGTCTGGATCCCACTCGCCGGTCAGCAAGTAGAGGACCTTTTTGGAAATCGAGACACCGTGGTCGGCGAAGCGCTCCAGGTAACGAGAGGCCAGGGTCGCATCGACCACGGTGGCGGTTCCTGAACCGAACTCTTCACTGAGAACCGTTTCGAAAACACTCAGGTGGAGTGCATCGATCGAGTCATCGAGGTCGCGGATTTCGTCCACCGTTTTTGTGTTGGGGTCTTGCAGCAGTCCCACCACGAGGCCGGCCATCTTCAAATCGAGGGCACCCATTTCTTTGAAGGTGGGGCGAATTCCTTTCGGGGCGACCTTTTCGGGGAAACGGTAGCGGGCCAGTTGAGCCAAGTGGGAAGCAAGGTCACCCATGCGCTCAAGGGACGCGCTAATACGTAGGGTGGAAATCACTTGGCGCAGGTCACCGGCGACGGGTGCCTGGCGGGCAAGAATCGCGATGGCCTGTTCGTCGAGTTCCCGAACGGCGTCATCAATCAGGTGGTCCTGTGCGATGACTTCTTCCGCCAGTTGCACGTCGGATTGGTTGAACGCGCGCACCGCGCGGTCCATCGCTCCTTCGACACTCTGTGCGATGTCGACGAGGTCATCTTTAAGGTCGGCTAGCTCTTGTTGGAATAGCTGGCGCATGGCGCTCCCTGCTGCAAAGGCGTGTGATGTGTTCTACACCCTGTCGAATGCGGGTAAACGACCGGTGAGAACTTTATGAACTCTTGTACTTTTGTTGCCATTCTAGACGCGCCAGCTCGCATCTACTAGGAGCAGGCGCGTACCCTCTGGTTATGGACCTGTGGATGAGTTGGCCCTTCAGCGGCCTCCTCGGTTTTGTCGCAGGCGCACTCATTGTGGGTGTCGTCTGGATGATTAGACATCCGTGGTCGAGCCCAGGCGGTATTGACAAAGAAGTCGTGCCAGACGGTCTCGACACGGCACTGGAAGTCATTGGCGCCACCGGTCTGGTGCTCGACGAAAACAACCGGGTGATTCGCGCCTCCCGGGCTGCCCTCGATTTGGGTTTCGTGGAAGATCGCCGCCTAGCGATCGACCCGGTCACCAAGTTGGTGAAACGCTCCAGAAAGACCGGCACATCACTCCAAGAAGAATTTGAACTCAACAACTCAGACGGCACCCCACTGAAAGTGTTGGTGCGTGTTGCGCCACTGGGTTCGCGGTTTGTGTTGTTGGTCGCTGAAGACCGGTCCGATATTTACCGCATCGACAATGTTCGCCGAGATTTCATTGCCAATATTTCCCACGAACTCAAAACCCCCATCGGGGCCGTCTCACTGTTGGCTGAAGCGCTCAGTTTCTCAGCCGATGACCCCGACCAGGTGCGACGGTTTGCGTCCAGTTTGGAAAAAGAAGCACACCGGTTAGCGGAGCTCACCGGAGACATTATTGAACTCTCCAGGCTCCAATCCTTGGGGGGTGTCTCAAATGGTGAAGCCCTCCCTATCGATGACGTGGTCAACGCTGCTGTTGACGCCAACAGGGTGTTTGCCGAATCGGCAGAAATAGAACTCGTCGTGAACGCCAAATCGAAAGCCTGGGTGGTGGGCGATCGAGGCTCACTGGTGACGGCAGTGCACAACTTGGTGCGAAACGCCATTGCCTACTCCACGACACCCGCCCGCGTGGGTGTCGGAGTTGTCGTGCGAGACGGGCGGGTGGAAATCTCTGTCACAGACCAGGGGGTCGGAATTCTGGCCAACGAATTAGACCGCGTGTTTGAACGCTTCTACCGCGGTGACCCCGCGAGGTCGCGCCAAACCGGCGGGACAGGGCTTGGCCTCAGTATTGTCAAACACGTCGTTCAAAACCACCGGGGTGAAGTGCGAGTGTGGTCACACCCTGGTCGCGGATCCACGTTCACCATCAAACTGAACACCACCGAACCCGCCCACAATCAGGCACCGGCCGGGGAGAGTCCCACCGTGATGGAACCCAAAAAAGCGGCACCCGTCAACACGAGGCCTTCTGAATTTGTTGCCACCACACCCACTGAGCAGAACACCCAAACCAAGGGGCGTGAGAGGAAAAGCGCGTGAGCACCATTTTGGTTGTTGAGGACGAAGCGTCACTGCGGGAGCCGTTGGAATATTTGCTGCGCCGTGAAGGCTACGACGTGATTGGTGTTGAAGATGGCCTGGAAGCGGTGAAGGTAGCCCAAAGTGACAACCCAGACCTGATCCTCTTAGACCTGATGTTGCCCGGAATGTCCGGCACTGAAGTGTGTCGGGAAGTGCGTGCCCGCTCGGGCGTCCCCATCATTATGTTGACGGCGAAAGATTCGGAAGTAGACATCGTGGTGGGGTTGGAACTGGGTGCTGATGATTACATCACCAAGCCCTACTCCAGTCGGGAACTGTTGGCCAGGATTCGCGCCGTCATGCGCCGCCAAGACGTTGACCAGTCGGGCTCGAATCATGTGTTGGAGCACCACGGCATTCGCTTAGACACCGAAAAACACCAGGTCACCCTGAAGGGCGAACCGGTATCGCTTCCCCTCAAAGAGTTTGAACTGCTGGAGCTGCTCATGGTCAATGCGGGTCGTGTGCTGACCAGGGGTCAAATTATCGACCGCGTGTGGGGTTCTGACTATTTCGGTGACACCAAAACACTCGACGTGCACATCAAACGTCTGCGGTCAAAAATCGAAGCCGTACCGTCCCAACCCACAGTGATTGTCACCGTGCGGGGGCTTGGTTACCGCTTCGAAGCGTAGGTCGAACACCGCTTACACCCGCGAGTTCACATCCGTTAGTTCACCGCTGATAGTTCACATCCGGTGAACTACCGAAGGTGCGAGCTGGAGACTTACGGAACGAGGAGTTCGTACTCTGCGAGGGTTCCATCGAGGACAGGAACCTCGATGATTTCGCCTTGGGCATTGCCGTGTTGGAAGTAAACGGGAAAGAGCGAACCGGCGATGATGCCGTCATCGGAAATGACTAACTGGTTAGCCGGGTCGCTGCCCACCTGGAACAGTTCAGGTTCTGCCGGCAACGCGATGATGTCGGTTTGGCGTGCATCGCTTGGGCCGTATTGAACCCGGAGGTCGACACTTTCTCCCGTGGTGTTCACCACAGTCATCACCAGGTTTGCTTCTGCACCGTCACCGGTAATCAACAAAGCGTTTCGAACCGCAACGTCATCCATCGTGATCGCCACCCCATCGGAGGGGTCGTAGGGCTGCAGGTTCGCGATTTCGGCGGTAAACGTACAGCCGGTAAGGGCGGTTACGGTCAAAGCAGACGCCACAAGTGTTGGTGCAAAGCGAGCGCGCACGGTGGTTGCTGTCCTCCAGGGTGCTACCCCGCTCAGAGTTTCTGTCGGGCGCGGGGAGGTGGTCCGACCCCTCTAGCCTAACCGACAGCGCGGGCATCTGCGGAAGCCACTGGAACGAGCACAGCGTAACTCGTGGGTGACCGAGCGGAATCGTAGCAGTAGTGCTGTGATAAACTGGGGATTTGTTGAAAGGGCGTTACTAAATGCAGTTTGAAGTTGGAGAGACCGTTGTCTACCCACACCACGGTGCGGCAACCATCACCGAGGTGAAGCAACGGACCGTCAGAGGCGAAAAGAAGCTCTACCTCAAACTGAACGTCAAACAGGGTGATCTGACCATTGAGGTCCCCGCAGACAACGTTGACCTGGTCGGTGTGCGCGACGTAATCGGCCGTGAAGGTGTGAACCAGGTGTTCGACGTGTTGCGTCAGCCTTTCACTGAAGAACCCACCAACTGGTCGCGTCGTTACAAGGCCAACCTCGAAAAGCTGGCCTCCGGTGACGTGATCAAGGTGTCTGAAGTGGTGCGTGACCTGTGGCGCCGTGACCAAGACCGCGGTCTTTCTGCCGGAGAAAAGCGCATGTTGGCGAAGGCGCGCCAGATTCTGATTTCCGAACTTGCACTCGCCGAGAAAACTGACGAGGAAAAAGCCTCGCAGACTCTCGACGAGGTCCTCGCCTCTTAAGCCAGGTTGGGCCACCCCGTGACCCTTTCGGTGATTGTGGTCGCTGCGGGAAGTGGCGAAAGGCTCGGTTCGGCGTCGCCGAAAGCGTTTGTGACCCTCGCGGGGAAAACCCTTCTCGAGAATTCCCTGCAACCCCTGCTTGGTCTTGACCGGCCACTCCAGGTTGTCGTGGTGGCACCAGAGGGGTGGTTAACTCCAGCCCACACCCTCGCAGACAGTGTTCTCACTAAGGGTGTTTCTGCCCACGATATGTCTTTCACGGTGGTTGCGGGTGGTGCGACCCGGACGGAGAGTGTGCGCCGCGGCCTCGCGGCTGTAGACGCCGGGAATGACTACGTCCTCATTCATGATGCCGCCAGGGCGCTCACTCCCACAGAGGTCTTCCAGCGGGTCATTGATGCGCTTGAGGCCGGACATCAGGGGGTGATTCCCGTTTTGCCCGTGGTGGACACGATTGTTCCGGTGGACCCTGACACTTCGGTCACCGCACCAGCGCATCCGCGTGAAGAGCTGGGGGCTGTTCAAACACCGCAAGGTTTTCACACCGCTTCGCTGAAGGCGGCCTATGAACAGTTTGGGGGAGATGCCACAGACGATGCGGCCGTGTTGCGCGCGGCAGGCCACGACGTCGTGGCGGTTGCTGGTCACCGCGAAAGTGTGAAGGTGACCTACCCCGAAGACCTGCGAAACCTTGAGCGCGTTGTCGGTGGTGTTCGGGCTCCAGGCGGTGGCGTCATGGTCGGCACCGGAGTAGATGTTCACCAGTTTGACCCCAGCAAACCGCTGGTTCTTGGCGGAATGGATTTTCCCGGTGTTGCTGGTCTTGCCGGACACAGCGACGGTGACGTGATTGTTCACGCGATTACTGACGCACTCCTTGCCGCATCGAGTCTGGGCGATTTAGGGACGCATTTTGGGGTGAACCGGCCCGAATATGAGGGTGTTGCCAGTACCGCGCTGTTGACACACGCACTGGGCCTGTTGCGAGATGCGGGTGTGACCCCCACGTCGGTGTCGGTTCAATACATTGCCAACCACCCAAAAATCGGGCCAGTGCGAAAAGAAATGTGTGAGGCGTTGAGTGTCCTCGTCGGGGCACCCGTACACGTGGCGGGGACCACCACTGATGGCCTGGGTCTTACCGGGCGTGGTGAAGGCGCAGCAGCGATCGCCACAGCACTCGTGGTGCCACACGAACTGGCCTAACCACCTGGCGGCTACCATGAAGGCGTGCCCATCCGGTTATATGACTCTTTAGCGCGCGACGTTGTCGACTTCGTGCCGCTGACGCCTGGGCAGGTGTCGATGTATGTCTGTGGGCCCACAGTGCAATCCGAGCCTCATATCGGTCACCTTCGAAGTGCCCTGGTGTATGACCTGTGGTGGCGGTGGATGGAGTACCGGGGCTTAGACGTCACTATGGTGCGAAACGTCACCGACATTGACGACAAGATTTTGGAAAAAGCTCGTGACACGAACGAACAGTGGTGGCAGCTTGCCTCGCGTGTGGAGCGGGAGTTTCACAAAGCGAGCGACGCCATTGGTATTCGACGCCCCGCCAGTGAGCCGAGAGCTACGGGCGATATCCCTGCGATGTTGTCACTGATCGAGCGCCTCATTGACCGCGGTCACGCCTACGTCGCAGATGACGGCTCCGGTGATGTCTATTTCGATGTGGCCAGTTGGTCCCGCTACGGCGAACTCACCCGGCAAAAACCAGAAGACATGGAACCGGGCGAAGCCAGCACCGGTGCGAAGCGCTCCGTGCATGACTTCGCCCTCTGGAAAGGCCACAAAGAACACGAGCCTGAGACTGCCGCGTGGCCTGCCCCGTGGGGTCGTGGTCGCCCCGGTTGGCACCTGGAATGCTCTGCCATGGCGGCTCGTTACCTGGGTCCAACGTTTGATATTCACGGTGGCGGGCTTGATTTGCGTTTCCCCCACCACGAAAACGAACTCGCCCAATCTGCAGCAGCGGGTGACGATTTCGCGCGCCACTGGGTGCACAGCGCTTTGGTGTTGGTCAATGGGCAAAAAATGTCCAAATCGTTGGGCAATAGCATTTTCGCCGGCGACTGGTTAGAAAAAGCCCGGCCTATTGTGATCCGCTATGCGTTGAGCGCTGCCCACTACCGATCCGACATTGACCTTCACGACGGTGCCCTCGAAGAGGCAGAAAAAGCGTTCTCCCGTATTGAAGGTTTCGTGGAGCGAACCCGCGACCTGCCAGAAGCTCACGAGCCACTGCCGGAGGCGTTTAGTGACGCCATGGATGATGACTTGGGCATCCCCGAAGCATTAGGGGTGCTACACGAAACGGTGCGCCGGGGAAACCACGCCGTCGATGACGGTGACACCTCGTTGGCCGCACAGTGCCGAAGCGAAGTGGTGGCCATGCTCGATGTTCTAGGCCTGAACCCCCACTCCGCACAGTGGGCTGCCCAGTCCGGTAGTGCTGATTCAGGCAGCGAACACCTAGACACACTCGTCCAGGCGCTACTCGATGCCAGGAAGAGTGCCCGAGAGTCCAAAGATTTCGGCCTCGCCGATCAGATTCGCGATGTCCTCCAGGCCGGTGGCATCGATGTGACCGATACAGCAGACGGCCCGCAGTGGAGTATTCGTGGTAGCTAAAAAACCAGCAGGAAAACGTATCGGCAGTGGCGGTAGGGGTAAAAAAGCCCTCGAAGGTAAAGGCCCCACCCCGAAAGCAGAAGAACGTCACTGGTATCGGGATAAGAAAAAACCTGGCCGACCCACCACCAGAAACCAGAAGCGTCCCGTGCGCCAAGATGGCCCGGTCGGCCCCGATGTGGTGTGTGGGAAAAACCCTGTCGTCGAAGCCCTACGTGCCGGTGTCCCCGCCACCCAAATCACCATGGGTCAGCGACTGCAAAGAGACCAAAGAGTCGCCGAAATTCTCGACATGGCGACCAAGAAAAACATTCCCATTTCTGAGGCCACAACACCCGAAATGGACCGGCTTGCCGGAGCTGACGCCGTCCACCAAGGCATCATCCTCACCGTTCCTGCCTATCGCTACCAAGAACCTATGGACGTTGCCGAGCGTGCTTTAGACCGTGTCGCTGAGCGTCTCTCTGGGCGAAGCCAAGCGCTTCTTGTGGCCGCCGACGGGGTGACTGACCCCAGAAACTTGGGCGCCATTGTCCGCTCCACCGCTGCTTTTGGTGGATCCGGAGTAATTGTTCCCAAACGTCGCAGCGTGGGGGTCACCCCGGCGGTCTGGAAAACCTCGGCGGGACAGTTGACCCATGCTCCTGTGGCACAGGCCTCCAACCTCACCCACACCCTGAAAGCGCTCCAAGAGCGGGGTTACTTTGTGGTCGGCCTTGCCGGCGACAATGCCACTCCCATTGGGGAGGCCGAATTGGGCGATGTGCCCATCGTGTTGGTGGTGGGAGCTGAAGGTGCGGGGCTTTCCCGGTTGGTTCGTGAAACCTGCGACATGGTGGTCTCGATTCCCCTCGACCCCAAAACCGAATCGCTAAACGCCAGCGTCGCTGCGGGTATTGCTCTGTACGAAATTGACCGACAAAAAAGAGTGGCCAGTCGCTAGGAGCCAGTCGCTAGGAACCAGTAGCTGGGTGTCAGCGGTTAACAATCAGCGACTGCCGATCCGTGACTGGTGAGTTTTGTGCCTTAGACGACGTCTCGCCAGTTAATTTCCACCGTGGGGTTGGGTTGAGTGATGGCCCCAGTGGGGGGTCCCATCACGGTGGCTTCATCGCGGCGGTGGCTTAACACCTCATCGATATACACCGAGAGTGCTTCCGCCAAGGACACATCGCGGTCTTGGGCTTTAGAAAGTCTCGCCCGGTGGTGAAGTAACTGGTAGAACACTTCGGCGGGTTCCAGTTTGGTGCGCAAGTCCCTGGGTATGGCCCTGACGACGGGTTCAAACACGCGGGTGAGCCATTCGTGGGCGACCATTTCTTCGTCGACGACCTGGTCGGGGTAAAACGTCGCGCGATACGAATCCAAGTCGTTGAGTAACTGCCGTGCCTGGTTTTCTCCCGCATCGATACCCGTTAAACGAATCAGGCGTCGTTGGTGGTGCCCGGAATCAACCACTTTGGGCTGAATGGACAGGGTCGTACCGGACTCGTCGGAGGCCATACTGAGCTCTTCGATGTCGAAACCGAGGGCGTTAAGTTTCTCGATGCGTTCGCGAATACGCCAACGCTCCGAGCGATCAAACGTTTCCTGACTGGTCAGTGCCTCCCACAGTGACCGGTAAGACTCCACAATGGAGCCCGCCATTTCCACCGGATCAATTTCGGGATCCAGTCGGCCACCGGCTTGAAGATCGAGTAGTTCACCGGCGACGTTTACTCGGGCAATTTCGAGGTCACTTTCTCTTTGCCCGTCCGATAACCCCGCGCTGTGCAGCGCGCCGGTTTCGGCATCCACCAGATACGCGGCGAATGCTCCCGCATCTCGGCGAAATAGAGTGTTCGAAAGGGACACATCGCCCCAATAGAAACCCTCCAGGTGCAACTTCACCAGCAGCAGCGCCATGGCGTCGACCAGCCGGGTCGCCGTTTGAGGTCGAAGGGTGTGGGAAAACACTGCCCGGTAGGGCAGTGAGAACTTTAAATGTCTGGTCACCAGTGCAGGTGGGAGGCTCTGGCCGTCCGCCCCACGTCGATCGGACACGATTGCGACAGGTTCGACCGCGGGGGCTTCCAGTCGACCTAAGCCCTTCAGGAGGTCATATTCGGTGCGGGCCAGTTCTTCAGTGGTTTCTTTCACTGCCACAATGTGGTCGCCCAGGTGCACGAATCGCACAATGTGGCGAGATATACCTTTAGGTAGTGCCGCCACTGTTTCTTCTGGCCACGCCTCCAGTGGCAACTCCCACGGCAGCTCTAACAGCTCGGGGCTGGGTTGGGCAGCCTGAATCGACAGAGGCGACATCCACACTCCTTCGACTGATTCACGTGTGCCTAATTCACGCTGCGACCCACGCACACACTCACGACACACAAGACTGGGGTTACCGCCTTAAGCGGTAACCCCAGTCTCTCGCACTCTGTGAGTAGCGGGAAGGTTTACTTCTGCGAGACAACCTCGCGGTTCAGGCGAACCCCGGTGTTCTTGTCAAAGACGTGAACGTGACGGTCAACCGGCATCAACACGACAGAATCGCCCTTATCCGGGTGTTCGCGACCATCGACACGGGCCACAATCGCGGTCGTCTGACCACCAATTTCTGCTTCGCAGTAGAGGTAACCATCGGCACCCAGTTCTTCAACCAACACCACGGTGGCGGGGATTCCCTCACCGGAAGTGTGGACATCGATATCTTCGGGGCGGACACCCACTGTTGCGTGGGTCGACGTTGCCGCTTCGGTTGCTTCACGCTCGATCGGAATGGTTGCCGAGCCGAACTTCAGACCACCTTCGACCAGGTCGGTTTCGAAAATGTTCATTGCCGGTGAACCAATGAAGCCAGCAACGAAGACGTTTTGGGGGCGTTCGTAGAGCTCACGTGGTGTTCCCACCTGCTGGAGCACACCATCTTTCAACACCGCAATGCGGTCGCCCATGGTGAGCGCTTCCACCTGGTCGTGAGTCACATAGACGGTTGTTACTCCGAGTCGACGCTGCAGGGACGCAATTTGGGTGCGCGTCTGGACACGCAGTTTGGCGTCAAGGTTCGACAGTGGTTCATCCATCAAGAACACTTGGGGTTCACGCACAATGGCGCGACCCATGGCCACACGTTGGCGTTGCCCACCGGAGAGTGCTTTGGGTTTCCGACCCAGGTAGGGCTCCAAGTCGAGAAGCTTCGCGGCTTCTTCGACCCGCTTCGCGCGCTCTTCTTTACTGACACCCGCAATTTTGAGGGCAAACCCCATGTTCTCGGCCACTGTCATGTGTGGGTAGAGCGCATAGTTTTGAAACACCATGGCGATGTCACGGTCTTTGGGGGGCATATCGGTGACGTCACGGTCACCAATCATGATCCGACCAGAGTTGACCTCTTCGAGGCCTGCCAGCATCCGCAGCGATGTTGACTTTCCACAGCCCGAGGGGCCGACGAGGACGAGAAACTCTCCGTCTTCGATTGTGAGTTCCAGTTCGTCCACGGCGGGAATTTCTGTTCCCGGGTAGAGCCTGGATGCTTTGTCAAACGTGACAGTAGCCATTATTTTTTTCTCCTCTTCACCGGCAGGTACGTGCCGGACGATCCGTTGTGAATGAGACGGTGGCCCTTGTCACCAAGCGCCATCGCTTGAGCTTCAGTATGGCATGTTGGCCTCGTGGGGACCTGATCTATGCGCTCGAATCGGTATTCCAAGTTTCCGGCGGTAGCATGTAGGGCCGGCGGTGCGAGCCCCGTCTGGGCCCCGCAAAGCGCACACAGGCGAACAACTACCGTCACAGACCACACACGAAAGAGCCCGCAACGAATGAATGCTTACTCCGAGCCCCGACAGTCGAAAAATCAACGTCGCCAAGAGGCACGGGAAAAAGCTCGCCAGCTGCGTGAGCAGCAGTCGAAGCAGTCGAAGCGCAAGAAGATTGTTCTGCAGTCCTCAATTGCGGTTGTGGTGCTGGCCATTATCGGTGTGGTGACCTTCTTCATCACTTCTTCGGTCACCCCGCAGGGTCCGGGGCCTAGGAACATGGCCAGTGACGGGATCAAGATCGGCCAAGGTTTCATCGCCGAGCGCACCGACGCACTTCAGCCGGAGGGTACGCCGACGCTGTCGTCGGAAAACCCTGACGGTGTCGCGGCAATCAATATTTTTATCGACTATTCATGCCCTGCGTGTGCTCAGTTCGAAGTGGTCTATTCGGAGCTGTTTCGCAACTGGCTCGACAGTGGCACTGTGACGGTGGAATATCACCCACTGTCGTTTAGGGACCCCCAGACCGCGGGTCAGCGCTATGCCACCCGTTCAGGAAACGCTGCCGTGTGTGTGGCGGACTTGGAACCGGATTCCTTCTTTGAGTACAGCGAAACGTTGCTGTTCAACCAACCGGCTCCTCCCGAGCAGGTCAGCCTGAGCGATAACGAGTTAGTCGCCCTCGCGGAAGAAGCAGGTGTGGCCAATATCGACGAGGTCGAGACCTGCATCAAGGAAGAACGCTTCGCCGACTGGCTAGAAGACGCCACGATTCGGGCAATGGGAACCGGCCCGGTCCCCGTTCGTAACTCGCAAATTCCCATCGTTCAGGGAACCCCCACGGTGTTGGTGAACGGTCAAGAATATGTGGGCCGCTCGCCTGCCGACCTGGCGGCCTTTGTTGCGTCAGTGGAAGACATCGACGGCGCCGAATAAGTCCTCGGCGCCGTATGAGCCGGTTTGCAGCACAGGCCGTGGTGTTCCTCCGGCCAACCGTCGCCCGACTACTTCTTAAACAGGGTGTAGCGGGTCAGATCAAAGCGGCGTTGCCAACGCAGCTTTTTCTGATGGGTGCTGATTGCGTGCTTCCAGAGTCGGTAGTCGTCGCTTAGGAGGGCAACGGTGAAAAATTCGCGCTCTTTGGTGGGCATGAGGGGTTCACTGGAGATGGTCTTCTGGGGTCTGGCGAATTCGAACCACTGGTGTAGTTCGGCGGAGCTGTCGTGAAAAAAGTCTTCGTGTAGGTGGTCGGGCATGGTGCGATAGGCCGCCCGGTTTCCCCAAATGAGGTGGACGGCGACCATTGCGACAAGGTGCTGCCTGATCGTCTCTGGCAACGCGGGAATCATGTTCCTCTCCCGGATGCGCTGAATCTGGGCAATACGCACCAAGGTTTTTTCCCCTTTTGACCGGGTGGCACTGCTGCCTATTTCCCCCCGGATGTAGCGGTAACACAGGTGGTCGACACCGTCGACAGACTCTGCGCGCAGTAGTGCTTCCGTGCTCGAGGGTACGTCTTGGTGGTAGCCGGGTGGGAAGACAATGTCTTCGTCGATGATGAAGTCGCGCCTGAACGCTTTCGACCAGGTCGATGGTGGCCAGAACAACAGTTGTGGGTGGTTGGCTACATTCCACGGTGTGGGGCTGGTTGCAATCCGGGTGAGCATTTCGGGGGAGTGCAGGGGTTTATCCCGCCCTCTCTTATTCTCCAGGGTGCCAAGCAGCAATAAATCTGCTGAAGAGTGAGCTGCTACCCGTCCAATGGCGGCGAGGGCGCCAGGGAGTAATTCATCATCTGAATCGACGAAGACCACATATTTGCCCATGGCTTCTGTGGCCGCGGTAGTGCGTGCAGGACCTAAACCCATGTTCTTGGGGTGGTTCACAAACCGAACGGTGAGTGCAGGTCGTCCGGATTCCTGGGGGTCTGGAGGGGTGACGTCTTTGGCCACCTGGAGAGAATTGTCAGTGGACCCGTCATTGACGATGACGACTTCATAGTCGTCAAAATCTTGCTGGTAGATCGAATGGAGGGCCCGAGCGATAGTGTCCTCTGACTGAAACATCGCCACAGCCACCGTGAGAAGTGGGGTGTCGGGCATGGCGTAAGTGTATCCGGGCAAACAAATCTCCTTTGGGGCGTTATCCTTAAGAGGCCCTGCCGGCTTGGCGCAATTGGTAGCGCATCCGACTTGTAATCGGAAGGTTGCGGGTTCAAGTCCCGCAGCCGGCCCCATTTCCGCCCACACCAAGGGGGCACGTGCGTGCAGCGACTGGTGAAGAACGTGTTTCCAGTACTCACCACTGCCTTGGTGTGGGTATTGGTGGCTGTGGCGGGCTTTGCCCTCGGTGCAACATCCACCCAGGCGGATGCAGGCGTCAACGATTCTTTCGGGGTAGAACCTGATGACCCGCAGGCCCTTCCCTCACACCCTCGTGGTGGTGACGAAGTGGATTACCGGGAGGGGAACCTGGTCGACGATACGTCGCGGGCAGGGGAAAGCGTCGGAGGTTATTTCGACACATCAGTGCAGCCTCTTCGGGTGCGCACCTGTCAGATTCCCGACTCTCTGACCCAGGGCGCCACTGGGCAGTGGGGTGTGGCCGTGTCGCTACTGGGTGAGGAAAGTGCGGACGGATCATCGCTTCTGGGAATCAACGAGGGCACACCAGTGGCTCCCGCCAGTGTGGTGAAGCTTTTTACTGCCGTTGCTGCCCTAGAGACCTTGGGGCCCGATTTTCGCTTCCGCACCAAGGTGATGGAAGGGGATGTCCCCGGCGAGATATGGCTGGTTGGTGGTGGTGATGTGACGCTGACCAGGGCGACTGGAGGGAACTATTACGACAGCGAAGCCCACTTGGAAGAGCTCGCCGCAGCGACGGTGGCAACTCTGGCAACAGGTAGTTCCGGGTCCGAACCGACCACTGGTGCGGTCATCGAGCGAGTCTGGGTAGACGATTCCCGTTATGAGCGCTTTGCTGACTGGGATGACTCTTGGCGACCAGGATCAGCAGCGTTAGGTTACGTCGCACCAGTGAGTCCACTTCAAGTAGACGGCGACCGAGATGATCCTGCCCTTCGACTCTCTCCCCGGTCCACAGACCCCAGCGCGCGGGCAGCAACGTGGTTTGGCGATGCCCTCTGGCGCTCCGGAGGGGGAAGTCCTGAAGTGGTTTTTGCGCAGGGGGCACCAGAGGGTCGCCTACTGGCCGAAGTGTCCTCAGCGCCCTTGACACAGTTGCTTCGCATCATGTTGGTCGATAGCGATAATTCTCTCGCGGAAGTCATTTCCCGGGAGGTGGCACTCTCCCTGGATCCGAGCGGTGAGTTGGGCCTCACCCCGGGCGAGGCGGTGTTAGAAGCCGTAAGAGCGGTTGTGGACCGCTCCCATGGGATGTCAGCGGATGTTTCAGAAGCTGACCTGCTGGAAGGGGCGGTTATCCACGACGGTTCGGGGCTTAGCGCCCTCAGTGCCCTCTCGCCACGCAGTGTCCTTGCCCTCCTTCACATCATCGAGCGCTCGCCAAAGCTTGAGCCGGTCCGAGAAGGCCTGCCAGTAGCAGGCGAGAGTGGTTCACTGAGAAACCGTTATCAGAGCGTTTCCAGCGACCTCCAGGGCCTGGTGCAGGCAAAAACGGGCAGTATTCGGGGCACCAGAAGCCTCGCGGGTTACCTGGAATCTCCGGAGGGTGAGTCGTCTGCCGGTGACCGGTTAGCGTTTTCGGTGGTGTTGAGCGGTAACCGGGTATCTGATGCCAGTAGGAGGGACATCGACCGGCTGGTGGGGGCCCTAGCCCAGTGTGGGGAGAACCTGGCAGACTGGAATGACTCAAACAATTAGCCAACCTGTGGGGTGAGTGGTGTGCGAGGACTCCTTGTAGTCGATATCCAAAACGATTTCACCGAAGGGGGCGCCCTCGGTGTTGAGGGTGGGACCCAGGTTGCACGCGATGTGAGTGCGTTTCTTGCCGAACACCACGACGACTATGCGCTGGTGATTGCGTCTCGGGATTGGCATGACGCCGATAACGACAATGGTGGCCATTTCGCCACCGATGGTGAACCCAACTTTGTCGACACCTGGCCGGTGCACTGCGTGGCGGGAACATTCGGTGCCGAATATCACCCAGAGTTAGATCTTCAACACATTGGTGTGCACGTCAAAAAGGGTAGGGGTGAGCCGTCCTATTCGATGTTTGAAGGCACAACGGAGGATGGTCACACCGTCGCCGATGTTCTCACCCAACACGGGATCACCGAAGTGGACGTGGTGGGGATTGCCACCGACCACTGTGTTCGGGCAAGTGCACTCGATGCCCTCGGCGTCGGGCAAAAAGTCACCATCTTGACGGACCTGATTGCTGCTGTCGCACCGCAGAGTGGTCAGGCCGCGCTGGACGAGCTCGCCCAACACGGTGCGACCCTTCACGCGGGCAACTAATTCACACCAGCAGTTAATTCACACGAGTAGTTGATGTTTGGCGAGGTCGCGGTAGAGCGGCGTGGATTTCACCAGTTCTGAGTGCGTGCCCTCACCCACCACTCTTCCGTGGTCGAGCACCACAATGTGGTCGCTATCGACCACGGTGGAAAGCCGGTGGGCGATGACGACCAGGGTTCGACCTTCGGAGACTTTGTCGATTGCTTCCCGCATGAGCTGTTCGTTGACGCCATCAAGGGATGATGTCGACTCATCGAGAAGCAAAATGGGCGGTGCGGCAAGCAGTGCCCGCCCAATGGCTAAACGCTGACGCTCACCACCGGAGAGCATCACACCGGCTTCACCGACGGGGGCGTCTAATCCGGCAGGGTCACGCTCCAACACACTTTCTAGATTCACCCTTTGCAACACATCGATGCAGTCGGCATCGGTGGCCTCAGAGGCCGCCAGTAACAGGTTTTGCCGGATGGTCCCGGCCAAGACTGGTGCATCCTGTTCGACATAACCCAACTGTGAACGAAGGGCCTCACGCTCGAGGTTCCTGATATCGCTACCGCCTAAGGAGATGACGCCTGCCGTGGGGTCATAAAAACGCTCAAGTAGTGCAAACACTGTCGATTTGCCTGCACCACTTGGCCCCACCAACGCCACTCTGGCACCGAGTGGAACCTCGAATGACACGTCGGTCAACACTGGTGCGCGGGTTGAACCACCCTCCAGCGAAATGGGGCCCGTGAGCGCGGCGACCGCATCTTCACCGATTTCTTCGGCCACAACTTTTTCTGCTTCACTCCGGTGGGCACGCTCGGGGTAGGAAAAACTGACCCCCTGGAAGGCCAAGGCCGGCTGTGTTGAATCGGCCAAGGTCGGCACATTCTGGGTGGTCGTCGCATCGTCTGCTGCCTCACCAGGCAGGTCAATAATTTCTTGAATGCGACCCAGTGCACCCAGTGCTTGGTTCACCGAGTTGATTGCTCCAAAGGCTTGGCCGAGGGGCATGATCATCATGAACAAAAACAGGATGAACGCCACCAGACTTGCCACCGTGATGGCGCCACTGGCCACACGGTAGCCACCCACTCCCAAAACGACAAGGAATGCCACCTGGAGGGCGATGCCGGAAATGGGAACCACCAGCGCAGAAATACGGGCGACCTGGAGTCCCATTCGCCAGGCACCCTCAGCGTCTTTATCGATCACGTCGATTTCCCGATGGGTGGCGTTTGCCGCTCGCACCGTGCGGATGGCACTAATGGCGCGCTCCACACTGGCCGTGAGGTCGCCCACTCGCTCTTGAGCTTTACGGCTGGCCACTCGAATGCGCCTTGAGAGGGTCACCACAGTGGTCACCGCAATGGCGACGACGACGATGGTCAAACTAAACAACAACGCGTCCAACACGAGCATGGCGATGATTGCTCCGACGAACGTCAGCGCACCACCGATTGCTTCGACCAAGCCTTGGGTCAACACCGCGCGAAGCAGTGTCGTATCGGAGCCGACACGGGAAACCAAGTCTCCTGTTCGGCGCTCATCAAATTCGCGGATGGGTAAAAACAGCATTCGACGGATGAGTTGTTTCCTACTGGAGAGGACAACCCCTTCACCGGTTTTTTGTAACAGGTAGTGGCGGTAGCCAGAGAGCAGTGCCGAGACCACCACCAGTCCCACCAGCGTCCACACCAGCCATTCCAATTCGAGGCCCGCCTCGACGCGGCTAATGACCTCGGCCACCAATAGCGGCTGGGCAAGCCCGGTCAGGGCTCCCAATGCGCTCAGGGCAATGACCACACCGAGAACTTTTTTGTGCTCCAACAGGTAGGGCAGTAACTGGCGGAAGCGCGCCTTTGGCGCACCGTCGTCATCGAGGTCGCTCCTGCGGGGAGATGCCTGTGTTCCGCGCAGCCGGCGGGGACCAAAACCCATACTCATAGAAGTAGTCTGCCCACTCACTCTCGGGGTCGCTGACCATAGGGCCCGCACCTAGCCAATGTGTTGTCCTCTCAGTGTGTTCGCTGTGGCTGTGCGAGACGCTCATGTTCGCTCAGCGGATAACCACTCACGGTGGTTAGGCTCGACGCTTGTGACAAAGGCACACGCGGTAATCACTGCACGAGAACTCACCAAGGTCTATGACGAGACGACCGCTGTCGACCACATCAATTTCGAGGTCGCCCCGGGTGAGTCATTTGGACTGTTGGGCCCAAATGGCGCGGGAAAATCCACCACTATGCGGATGGTGGGTGCAGTGTCCGGCAGAACCTCCGGTGAGTTAGACATTTTGGGTATGGACCCCAATGTGGAAGGTCCTGCGATTCGAGCCCAGTTGGGTGTGGTGCCCCAACAGGACAACCTTGATCATGAACTATTGGTGCGAGACAACCTCATCGTCTACGGTCGCTATTTTGGGCTACCCACTGCGTGGTTGAAAGAGCGCGCTGAGGCGCTTCTCGATTTCGCGGAACTGCAGGACAAAGCCGACCAAAAAGTGGATTCGCTGAGCGGTGGCATGAAAAGGCGTCTCACGATTGCCCGGTCGCTGATTAACGACCCGAAAATCCTGCTCTTGGATGAACCGACCACAGGTTTGGACCCGCAGGCCCGTCACGTGCTCTGGGACAGGCTGTTTCGCCTCAAAGAGCAAGGCACCACACTGGTTCTCACCACCCATTACATGGATGAAGCCGAACAGCTTTGTGACCGTCTAGTGGTCATCGACGAGGGCCGGATCATGGCCGAAGATTCACCGAGCGCTCTGATTCGGCAGTATTCGAGCAAAGAAGTCGTCGAATTGCGCTTCGGCTCTGACCGAAACGAGCAAATGGCTGACTCGATTCGCCAGGCGGCCCAATCTTTGGAAGTCCTTCCCGACCGACTACTGGCGTACACCGACGATGGTGAAGCACTGCTGCACCACCTGAAAGGTGAAGGCATCGAACCGGTCACTTCGCTTGTGCGCCGCTCGAGCCTGGAAGACGTCTTTTTGACCTTGACCGGTCGGAGCCTGATCGAATGAGTGTCATTGAACAGAAGACCCCCGAAGGGGTCGCCGCAGGGATCACCACAAGGCCTTCACCGTGGCGTTTTTGGTTTGTCACGGAGCGGAAAATTCGGGCCCTTCGCGGCTATGCCTCCAGTGCGTTCATCACCAGCATCGCCAACCCGGTGGTGTATTTACTCGCGTTGGGTGTGGGGCTCGGCAGTCTCGTGCCAGGTGGCGTTCAGGGTGTCGACTATTTGGTTTTTGTCGCCCCGGCCCTATTCGCCATGTCGGCCGTGTTTGTGGCAAACGAAGAATCCACCTACCAAATCTTGGTTGGATTTCGATACCGGCCGATATTTACTGCGATGCATCAAACCCCACTTCGCGGGGTCGACATTGTCGTGGGTCATGTGACGTTTGTGGCCATACGGATGCTGGCAACGGCCGCGATCTACTTTCTAGTAATCATTGCCTTTGGCGGTATTTCTCAGTGGTCGGCACTGTGGATGGTCCCCATTGCCGCGATGACCGGTATGGCCCTTGGCAGTCTGATCATGGCGTATGCCGCGACAATCACCACTGACCGGGGCCAGCTACCTATGCTCTACCGGCTGATTTTTGTGCCACTCTTTCTCTTTTCGGGAACCTTTTTCCCGCTCGAACAATTACCCGTTTTCTTGCAACCCATCGGCTGGATTTCGCCGCTGTGGCACGGCGCCGAATGGGGCCGAGTGGTGTCTTACGGTCACGTTGAGCCCACCTGGTTGACCGTGGTGCACGCTGTGTATTTGGCGATACTGATCGTGTTGGGTGTCACACTCGCCATTCGCACGTTTACGAAACGGCTGAGCTCGTGACACAAGTTGCGCCACTGCCGGAGCAGAAAACACACCGTTGGTTACCGGCGTCATTGGCGGGTCTTTACGCAGGAAATATTCGTGCGGTCTTGCGCCGAGGTCTAGAGGCCACAAAGTCCACAAACGCCCTGGTGATTCTCAGTGGTTTCTTCGAGCCGGTGTTCTATCTGCTCTCCATCGGTGTGGGCTTTGGTGCACTCGTCGGTGAGGTGGAAAACGCCGCCGGTGAATCAGTGAGCTACGCCGCCTACATCGCCCCGGCGCTTTTGGCCGTGGCGGCGATGAATGGCGCGGTGTTTGATTCGACCTGGAACGTGTTCTTCAAACTCAACTTCCAGCGCCTCTACGAGGGGATGCTGCAAACCACGCTGGGACCACTCGACGTGGCCGTCGGTGAAATTACTCTCGCGCTGATGCGTGGTGCGCTATACGCCAGCGGGTTTTTAATCGTCATGCAACTCTTAGGTCTTGTCCTCTCCCCGTGGGCACTGTTGGCACTTCCTGCCGTGGTGCTGATCGCATTGTGTTTCGCAGCGATTGGGATGAGCGTCACCAGTTACCTCACCACCTTCCAACAGATGAGTTGGGTGAACTTTGCCCTCCTGCCGCTGTTTTTGTTCTCCGGAACTTTCTACCCGCTCGATGTGTACCCCGAACCGCTGCAGTGGGTGGTTCAAGTCTTGCCGCTGTGGCACGGTGTGGAAATGTTGCGTGCGTTAACCACCGGAGCAGTCAGCCTGGCCACGCTGGGCCATGTGGCTTACTTCGTCGTGCTCGGCACAATCGGCACCCTCTTTGCCACCAGGCGACTGCGGGTGTTGTTCTTCGACTGATTTGTGATCAGGTGGGGGCTTCTATACTCGAGGCCATGCGTATTGGGCTTTTGCCTTCATCGGGAACGGCGTCCCGGATGAATGGCATCCCCAAATTCCTGTTGCCCGTCTCAGAAGACGTGCAGTGTCTTTTGGATTACCACGTCCGATTGATGCAGCCCACTGTGGATCGGATCATCATCCCCACCCGCACCGAGTGGGTGGGTGTGGTGAAATCCTTCGATTTTGGTGCCCACGTTGATGTCATTGAGCTCAACACCCACACCATGGCAGAAACATTGCGTAGTGCTCTAGCGGGGGTGGCATACGACTCTTGCGTGTTGGGCATGCCCGACACGTATTTTGTGGGAGAAAACCCTTACCGCGAGCTCTATCAACACCCCGGTCATGACATGGTGCTCCGGCTTTACCCCACACGCCCGGAACAGGTGGGAAATGTAGGCAGTGTCCGATTGGGCGAAAACAACGCCGTCGTCCAACATGCGGATAAAGATTCCTCACACGATTTTGGCTCCCACTGGGGTGTGATGGAGTTTGCCAAGCACACGGAAGAATTTCTTGACCCCAATGCAACCACGGGTGGTTATCTCATTGACGAGTGCCTGAGCCGTGGTCTCGATGTGAGGGGTGTCCCTGCCCGGGAGCCCTATTTTGACTGCGGCACCTTCGCCGAATATTTCCAGTGCCTCACCTATTTGAGCTCAGGTAAGAGCGTTCGAGAGTAATTGAGGCCTCGGCGCTTCGGGCTTTCTCCAGTCACCGACCACCAAAAGTGTCCTGCCTTCTTGAGGCTCTTTGTGTGCTCGCGGCGAAGGCTTCGAAAATTATTGGTGAGTGATGGTGAATTCGTGGACCACGTCACCCTCAGTGGTCTTGAAGTAGCAGTGAAGATCGGTGTCTATGGGTTGCATGAAAAATGCGCCGTATCGGCCCGAGAGCCGGTACTGGGTGCCCTCCAGGAGTTCTTCGAACTTGTGCAGGCTGCCCCCACCCACACCGTCAACGATGTAGTGCACACCATCAAACTCCAGGTGCTGCATGGTGTGGTCGTGGCCGGAGAGCACCAGGTCCACACCCCACTTGTCGTAGGGGAAACGAAACTCTTTTTGCGAACGGCTTCTTGCCGAATGCGGAGGATGGTGAACGACCACGGCTTTCCACTGCGCTGTCGAGTCAGCAACGGCGGCTTCTAACCAGTCGTATTGCTTCGTGAAAATATCGGGGTGGTGCAGTGCTTGGTGGGAATCGAGCATAAAAAATTCGAACGGTCCCAGTGTGACGCGGTACCACCGGTGGCCACCTAGAAAATCGAAGTAGCGATCAAACAGCGCAATGCCTCGACCCTCCGAATAGTCGTGGTTGCCGGTTGCGGGAAAAAATGCTCCCGCTTCCAAATAGTCGCCGTAGAGGTTTCCTACCAATGCTTGGTAACCGGTTTGGTAGTAGACGTTGTCACCGAGGGTGACAACCGCCTGGGCACCCTCGGCGGAAATCATTTTCGCAACGTCAAAGGAAGGTTCTTTCCCGGAACCAAAGTCGCCCACGGCGGCAATAAGCGGCGCGTCATCGGGGCCAGGCCGCAGATTGCCAACAAGGGCAACACCGCCGGGGCTTTTGCTGACCTCACCCCAACCGGGGACAAACCAGGCAATGACACTGCGAATCTGAAAGCGGCGGTAGAGGGGCTTTAAGAGGGGTTTGATTTTCCGACGCAGTGACTCGCTGGTGGTGTCCCACCAGCGAAGCAAGGCTCCTCGCCGTTTTGCGCGTTTGGCGGAGTCACCCGTGACGCGTTGGCGTCGTTCCTCATCGCTCATGGTGCTACCAGCCTAAGAGCCAGAAAGCTCTCGCAGGCTGAGAGCGAGGCGAACAGCCGCATCGGCCGCTTCTGCGCCTTTGTCTTCCACTGAGCCCTCAAGGCCAGCGCGATCAAGACCCTGCTGTTCATCATCAACAGTGAGAACACCGAAACCCACCGGTTTACCCGAATCGAGCGCCACCCGGGAGAGCCCGTCCGTGGCGGCACTGGCAACGTATTCGAAGTGTGGTGTCCCACCGCGGATGATCACACCCAGTGCGACGACAGCATCAGCGCCGCCTTCCAAGACCCGTTGGCAGGCCAGGGGCAGCTCAAAACTGCCCGGCACCCGGAGCACCGTCACCGTGGCGGAAGTCTTTTCCAGATAGCGCAGCGCACCCGCGAGGAGGCCTTCAGCAATCTCGGTGTGCCACGTTCCAGCGACCACAGCAACACGCAGGCCTGGGGCGTTCACCGGGGTAATCTCTGGTGCTCCGTCGCCGCTCATTATTTGGTGTCCTCCTGAGGTATCGGAATTGCTCCCGTTTCTAACTGTCCGGGGAGGGTGTGGCCCATCCGGTCGCGTTTTGCTTCCAGGTAACCGAAATTGTCGGCGCCAATACCCACCACGAGGGGTTCTGATTCCGACACGGTAATCCCGTGTTGTTCCAGTTGCCGCTTCTTTTCTGGGTTGTTGCTGAGGAGCTTCACTTCGGAAATGTCCATATCTTTCAGGATGGCTGCCGCGGCACCGTAGTCGCGGGCATCGGCGGGCAAACCTAACGCCAGGTTGGCGTCCAGTGTGTCCAGGCCCGATTCTTGCAGGCGGTATGCGCGCAGTTTGTTGATCAGGCCAATACCTCGACCTTCGTGGCCACGCAAATAAATGACCGCACCGCCTCTTTCGTGGATGGTTTCCATGGCGGATCGAAGTTGGGGGCCACACTCACATTTCAGTGACCCCATGGCTTCGCCGGTGAGGCATTCGGAGTGCAGGCGCACCAGCATCCCGTCATGTGGCTCACCGGAGACAATGGCGACATGGTCCGCGCCGGTGGCGCGGTCACGGTAGGCGCGAAGGGTGAACGTGCCGTGTTCGGTCGGAACATCGGTTTCGACTTCAAAAATCACTCGCTGTTGGTCGCGCGACCCTTGGTGCATGGCACCCAACACCGAGGTGTCGCCGAGGACTTCACCGGAGGCAATGAGCTGTTCGATAGTGATCACGGGAACACCTTCACGCTCACCGAGCTCCAACAGTTCGGGAAGGCGTAAGAGTTCGCCGTCGTCTCCGACCACTTCACCAATCATCCCCACCGGTTGCAGCCCGGCCATCGCCAGCAGCGACACGGTCGCTTCGGTGTGCCCGGGGCGCTCCATCAGACCCCCAGTGGAGGCACGAAGGGGCAGGATGTGGCCTGGTCTAATGAGATCGGTCGGCTTCGAGTGGGGGTCGGCCAGTACCCGAAGCGTTCGGGTGCGGTCCGAAGCGCTAATTCCCGTGCTCACTCCAGCGGCAGCATCAACCGACACCCCGTAGGCCGTTCGCCGGGGGTCTTCGCTATCGCGGACCATCAGGGGGAGTTGGAGCCGGTCAGCCCAATCGGAGGGCATCGGTGCACACAGGTAGCCCGAGCTGTGGCGAATAGCCCAGCCCACCCATTCGGGAGTGGCCAGGTCGGCGGCTAAGACGATGTCGCCTTCGTTTTCGCGGGCCTCATCGTCGACCACAATGATGGGCCGACCCTGTCGTAAATGATTGAGGGCTTCAGGAATGGAACCAATCGCCACGATTACACCTCCACGCCTTCTCGCAGTTGAAGCATTCGTTGGACCTGTCTGGCCAGAATGTCGGTCTCAATATTCACTGTGTCGCCTTTACCGAGCGCGCCCAGGGTGGTGGCACTCAAGGTTTCGGGGATCAGTGACACTTCAAACCAGTCTCGACCCACAGCCGACACGGTGAGCGATACCCCGTCGACACAAATGGAACCCTTCATGGCGACCAGTTCGGCAATGGTTTCGTCCAAACTAAAGCGCAGCACGCTCCACTGGTCACCGGGAGTCACTTCAAGAACGGTGGCGGTGGCATCGACGTGGCCTTGCACGATGTGGCCGCCCAGTCTGTCACCGAGCGCGGCCGCACGCTCTAAGTTCACCGGAGTACCTGGGACCCACATCGACAGGCTGGACTGGCGGATGGTTTCCGCCATCACATCAGCGATAAAGCCCTGTGGGGTGCTCTCCACCACGGTAAGACACACGCCGGACACGGCGATGGAATCACCGTGGGAGACGTCTTCTAAGACCACAGAGGCGGAAATGCTGATGCGCTCGCCATCACCTGAGGGCACGCGTTCAACGACGGAGCCCATTTCTTCAATCAGACCGGTAAACATCCCTATTCCTCCTCCGCTCGGGTGGGTGTGGCAACCACCCAGATATCACTACCGAGTGTTTCGACACTCGAAATGGTGAGCGCTTTCGCGTCACTCATGGTTTCTACGCCGATATCGTCCACGGCAAGGTATTTCCCTCCGAGCAGCATGGGCCCCATGGTGATGTGGTGCTCGTCGACCAAGTCTGCTTGGACAAAGGCACTCATCAGGGTTTTTCCGCCCTCTAAATACACGGAGCGGAAGCCTTGGGTAAACAGCTCCTCCAGGGCCCGCTGTGGTTCGTGCGTGGACATCTGTTGAAATCCACCCGGGTGGTTTCTCACCGCGGAGGTTTCAGGAATTTCCCGGTGGCCCATCACCACAGCGTGGGGCTGCGTTGAGGCCAGGCCACCTTCTGGTGTCCTGGCGGTGAGGCTCGGGTTATCGACCAGCGCCGTCGTGGTACCCACCATGATCACCCCGTGCTGTGCTCGTTGTTCGTGGACACGGTGCCTGGATTCTGTTCCGGTAATCCACTGACTGGTCTGGTCGGGAGCGGCGGATCGCCCATCGAGCGACTGCGCCCACTTGGCCGTCACAAATGGACGCTGCTGGCGCATCGCAAAAAACCAGTGTGTGTTGAGATCTTCAGACTGCTGAGCCATCACACCGGGAACCACCTCAATGCCGGCAGCAGACAGTGTGGCGTGACCGCCGCCGGAATGGTCTCCCGGATCGGACGCTCCGAAAACCACGCGGGCGATACCGGCTTCTTGGAGCGCCAGGGAACACGGTCCTGTCGTGCCATGGTGATTACACGGCTCCAGGGTGACTACTGCAGTCAGACCGCGAGTGTCGACACCTTTTGCACGGGCGTCACCTAGGGCTTCGACTTCCGCGTGGGGGTGGCCTGCCCCTAAGTGGTAACCCTCAGCCACGATGTTGCCGGAATCATCAGTCAGCACACAGCCCACACGGGGGTTTCTTCCCACCTCAGGCGAGCGGGCAGCAAGACTCAGCGCTCGGGCCATGGCCTCGAGCGTGTTCTGGTCTTGTGCTGTGTTGTTCATCTCATCCGGGTTGTGTAGAGCCCCGGGGTGAATAACACTAAAGGGGCCCTACGCATTCCCGCGCTGGCACCCGTTATTGCTCCTCCCATCCGGACTTTCACCGTCGGTTTCGGAATTTCACCGAATCAACCGCCTAGCACGTGGCCAGTCGGGTCGCGGACTTTCACCGCCGGCTCGGATTTTCACCGACCCCGGAGCATTGTTCAATTTGTTTCGAGTATAGGCCGGGCTCCCGATAAGAGCCTTGGTCTTTACTGTTTATTGACTACTCCTTGGCAGATCACCGCCAAGGAGACCGTCGGTTACCCTCTGGGCTTCCCGCTGGGTGGTCAGGTTACTTGCGGCCCATGCCGCGGTAGCGCCAACCGGCTGCTTTCCACGTCTCACGGTCCAGACAATTGCGACCATCAACCACGAGGGACGCGCTCACAGTGGCGGGGTCAAACTCGCGGAAAGCTTTCCACTCGGTGGCCACCACAAGCGCATCGGAGCCGTCCAAGGCTTCCTGCGCAGAGTCGACCAGGGTGATGTGGTCGCCAAGCC
Organism: Pontimonas salivibrio; assembly: GCF_002950575.1. Classification (NCBI taxonomy): domain Bacteria; kingdom Bacillati; phylum Actinomycetota; class Actinomycetes; order Micrococcales; family Microbacteriaceae; genus Pontimonas; species Pontimonas salivibrio. The sequence goes on along the minus strand of NZ_CP026923.1, from coordinate 1,656,937 downwards.
CGGATTGTTCCAGCCGGGCTTTGGCGGGACCCATCGCCTCCGGGTCGTAGGCGCGCACATGCGCGCCCGCTCGGGCCAGATTTTCGGCAATGTCTAATGCGGGGGAGTCACGGATGTCATCGGAGTCTGGTTTGAACGCCAACCCCCACAGGGCAACAGTGACCTGGGACAGGTCACCTAGTTCTTCTGCGAGGACATCTAAGACCCTGGTGCGCCGGCGCATGTTGATTTCGTCGACATCACCGAGGAAGGCGACAGCGTTTCCGACACCCAGCTCATTGGCTCGTTGGACAAACCCGCGGATGTCTTTAGGCAGACAACCTCCACCGAAGCCGATGCCGGCGTTCAAAAACTTGCGCCCGATGCGCGAATCGTGGCCGATGGCATCAGCCAACATGGTCACGTCAGCACCGACCTGGTCCGAAATTTCGGCCATCGCGTTAATGAAAGAAATCTTTGTGGCCAAAAACGAGTTCGCGGCGACTTTCACCAGCTCAGCGGTCGCGAAATCCATCACCAGGCGGGGAGTTTCCCGCTCAATCAGTGGTCGATACACCGAATCGAGCACCTCGACTAAGTCCTCATCGCCGGCACTGATGCCATAGACCAGGCGGTCGGGGGCGAGAGTGTCTTGAACCGCAAAGCCTTCACGCAAGAATTCTGGGTTCCACATCAGCTTCGCCCCGGTGGGCTCAATCATGGCGCGAAGGCGCTCCGCGGTTCCTACCGGGACGGTGGATTTTCCGACCACCACAGAGCCTTCTGAGAGATACGGCAGGAGGGCTTCGGTGGCTTGGTTGACGTAGGTCATATCGGCCGCACCGGTCGGTGACTGCGGGGTTCCGACCGTGAGGAAGTGCACCTGCGCGCTGGCCAGGTCCGCCATCTCGGTCGAAAAGTGCAACCTGGAAGCGTTTTTGGCCAACAGCTCATCGAAGCCTGGTTCAAAAAAAGGGGCTTCGGCGCGGTTTAAGCGCTCCACTTTGTGGGGGTCAACGTCGATGCCGACCACGTCGTGGCCAATTTCGGCCATTCCTGCCGCGTGAACGGCACCCAAATACCCACACCCAATGACAGAAATCTTCACCCGGTAAGCCTAATCAGTTCAGGGACGGTTGGTGGGCGCTAAAAACCCGACGGCGTCATACACCCGCTGGAGTGTGGCGGTGGCGACCTCGTTGGCCCGGGAAGCCCCGAGGGCCAACAGTCGATCAAGCTCCGCCGGATCGGACAACAATTCTTCGGTGCGCGCTTTGATTGGTGCGAACGCAGCGACCACTGCCTCGGCGACCTGGGTTTTCAGGTCGCCGTAGCCGGAGCCCGCAAAATGCGCTTCCGCTTGGGCAATGGTCATTCCTGAGGTGATGGAGAACATGGTCAACAGGTTGGATACGCCCGGTTTCGCTTCAGGGTCGAAGCGCACTTCCGGCTCGGAGTCGGTGACGGCTGATTTGATTTTTTTGGTCAGTGTTTTTTCGTCATCCAACAGCCAGACGATGCCTTGGGGGGATTCACCCGATTTGGACATTTTTGAACCCGGGTGTTGCAGGTCGTAAATTTTGGCGGTCTCTTTGAGGATTTTCGCTTCGGGTTGAACCAGCGTGTCACCAAAGCGTTGGTTAAAACGCCCTGCGAGGTCACGGGTGAGCTCAATGTGTTGGCGCTGGTCTTCACCCACCGGGACGACATCCGCGTCGTAGAGCAGGATGTCAGCCGCTTGAAGGATCGGGTAGGTAAAAAGCCCCACACTGGCGTGATCGGTTCCCTCTTTTTGCGACTTGTCTTTGAACTGCGTCATGCGGCCTGCCTCACCAAACGCAGTAATGGTGTTTAACACCCACGCCAACTGGGTGTGGGCGGGAACGTGGGATTGGACGAACAGCGTCGACTTTTCGGGGTCAATACCCGCCGCAATGTATTGCGCGGCGGTGCGCCTGGTCTGATGGGTCAGCGCTTTGGGGTCTTGGGGCACCGTGATGGCGTGCAAGTCAACCACACAGTAGGTGGCGTCGTGAGTGTCTTGCATGTCCTTCCACTGCAGGAGTGCCCCCGCCCAGTTACCAAAGTGCAGGGAATCAGCAGAGGGCTGCATGCCAGAGAAAAGACGGGGTGTAGTCACCCGGAACAGAGTAGTCGACTAGATGTCGTAGTCGGCGACAACGGGCGCATGGTCCGACCAGCGAGTGTCGTAGCTGGGGGCCCGGTCAATCCGGTAAGCCTTCACCGTCTCGGCGAGGGCGGGAGTGGCTAAGTGGTAGTCGATGCGCCAGCCGGTGTCATTATCGAAGGCTTTGCCGCGGAAGCTCCACCACGAGTAGGGGCCTTCGACTTCACCAGAGATTTTTCGACCCACGTCAACAAACCGGCCACCGTCACCGGTGTTGTAGTCATCGTCGTCTTCGTGGCCCAACCAGCGGTCAAAGTATTCGCGCTCTTCGGGTAAGAACCCCGAGTTTTTGCGATTACCTTTCCAGTTTTTGATATCCAACCAGCGGTGTCCAACGTTTAAATCGCCCGTGACCAATGCGTGGGGTTGTGTGCCGAGTTCTTGCATGCGAGTGTGCATGTGGTCGAGAAATTCGTATTTGGCATCTTGCTTCGGGGTGCCCGCCTCACCGGAGTGCACGTAGGCACTCACCAGCCGAAGGGCGTTCCCTCCAGGCGTGGCAATGTCGCATTCGATCCACCGCCCCGACGTATCAACCGAATCGGGGCCGAGGTCGGTGCTGATTTCCCCCAAAGGCAGTTTTGAGACGATCGCGACCCCTGCGCGCCCTTTTTGACTGCACGCATCGTGGGCGATATGCCAGCCGTCATCGATCAGTTTTTCCAGATCGGCCGTCTCAGCGCGCACTTCCTGCAGCGTGAGGATGTCGGCACCGCTTGTGGCCACCCAGTCGGCCATTCCTTTGCGGTAGGCCGCCCTCACGCCGTTGACGTTAATCGAGGCGATACGAAGCAACGGTTGTTACGCCCCGCCACGCAGGATGGCCTGCTTCACTTCAGCGATCGCCTTAGTGACCTCAATACCGCGAGGGCAGGCGTCCGTGCAGTTAAAGGTGGTCCGACAGCGCCAGACACCTTCTTTATCGTTCAAGATTTCCAAGCGCACATCGGCTGCTTCGTCACGGGAATCAAAAATGAAGCGGTGAGCGTTCACAATGGCTGCCGGGCCAAAATATTGACCGTCAGTCCAAAACACGGGGCAACTCGACGTGCACGCAGCACACAGGATGCACTTGGTGGTGTCATCAAAACGGGCGCGCTCTTCCGGCGACTGCAGGCGCTCTTTTTCGGGCTTCGAGGTTGCCTGCAGGAAAGGCTGAACCTGGCGGTACGACTCGAAGAAGGGCTCCATGTCGACAATGAGATCTTTTTCCAACGGCAGGCCTTTGATGGCTTCGATGTAGACCGGCTCCGAGACATCCAAATCTTTAATCAGTGTCTTACAGGCCAAACGGTTTCGCCCGTTGATGCGCATCGCATCTGAGCCACAGATTCCGTGGGCGCAGCTTCGACGAAATGCCAAGGTGCCGTCCATGTCCCACTTAATTTTGTGTAAACCGTCGAGGACTTTGTCGGTGGAATACATTTCCACGTCGAAGTCCTGCCAATACGGCTCAGCGTCCGTTTCGGGGTTAAACCGCCTGACGATGAAGGTGACGGTGAAGGATTCAATCTCAGCGGCGGCAGCCGGGGGAGTGGCGGTGTCGATGGCGCCATCAACGGAGGCGTCGAGAATAGTCATTAGTACTTCCTCTCCATGGGCTGGTAGTGCGTAATCACCACGGGTTTCCAATCAATGTCGATGTGATCATCGACAGAGGAGGACTTGGGGTCCCCCGTGAGGTAAGCCATGGTGTGGACCATGAACTTGTCGTCGTTTCGATCTGGGAAGTCATCACGCATGTGACCACCGCGGCTTTCTTCGCGGTTTTTCGCTGACGCGACAACCACTTCGGAAATATCGAGCAAGAAGCCAAGCTCGATGGCTTCCAACAGGTCCGTGTTGTAGCGCTTACCGCGGTCGTGGATACCAATTTTTTGGTAGCGATCACGCAGTTCGTGAATGGTCTGACCCACCGAATTCAAAGACTCTTCGGTGCGGAAGACTTGCGCGTTCTTGTCCATCTCTTCTTGCAGTTCTTTACGAATCGGGGCGATGCGCTCCGGCCCGTCAGCCGAAAGAGTGTGGGCAATGAGGTTTCGCACCTCGGCACTGGGGTCTTCGGGAAGCTCGGGCATGTCTGCCGAGTTCGCGTATTCGACGGAGTAGCGCCCCGCCCTTTTACCAAACACGTTGATGTCCAACAGCGAGTTGGTGCCCAGGCGGTTGGAGCCGTGGACCGACACACACGCACATTCACCGGCGGCGTACAGCCCGGCAACGACGGTGTCGTTGTCGGAGAGCACTTCGGCTTTGATGTTGGTGGGGATACCGCCCATGGCGTAGTGCGCGGTCGGCATGACCGGTACGGGTTCCGTCACCGGGTCCACACCCAAATAGGTGCGAGCAAATTCGGTGATGTCGGGAAGTTTTGATTCCAACACTTCTGCGCCCAAGTGGGTGCAATCGAGCAAGACGTAGTCCTTATTGGGTCCGGCTCCTCGGCCTTCTTGGACTTCTTGGACCATGCAGCGAGCGATGATGTCCCTGGGAGCGAGGTCTTTAATGGTGGGGGCGTAGCGCTCCATGAACCGCTCACCGGAAGCATTTCGCAAAATGGCCCCCTCACCGCGGGCGCCCTCGGTGAGCAGGATGCCTAGACCGGCGAGGCCTGTCGGGTGAAATTGGAAAAATTCCATATCTTCAAGCGGAATGCCTTTGCGCCAAATAATTCCGACACCGTCACCGGTGAGGGTGTGGGCGTTTGAGGTGGTTTTGTAAATCTTTCCAAAACCACCCGTGGCGAACACCACAGATTTGGCGTGGAAGACGTGAATGTCGCCGGTAGCCAGTTCATAGGCGACCACTCCCGCGGCGCGCTGCGGCTTCTTCCCACCCTTTTTGGCTTTGCGTGACGTGTCGGGAACCATGATGAGGTCCAACACGTAAAACTCGTTGAAGAAGTTGATGCCGAGCTTCACGCAGTTTTGGTAGAGGGTCTGCAAAATCATGTGACCGGTGCGGTCAGCGGCGTAACACGAGCGGCGCACCGGTGCTTTACCGTGGTCGCGGGTGTGACCACCGAAACGACGCTGGTCGATTTTGCCATCCGGGGTTCTGTTAAACGGCAACCCCATGTTTTCTAAATCAATAATCGCGTCGATGGCTTCTTTGGCGAGAATTTCGGCAGCATCCTGGTCGACCAGATAGTCGCCACCTTTGACGGTGTCAAAGGTGTGCCACTCCCACGAGTCCTCTTCAATGTTGGCCAGCGCGGCAGCCATGCCGCCCTGGGCGGCACCGGTGTGCGAGCGGGTGGGGTAAAGCTTCGAAATGACCGCCGTTTTCGCGTGCGGGCCAGCCTCGATGGCGGCGCGCATGCCAGCCCCACCGGCACCGACAATTACGACATCAAATTCGTGGGTGTGGGTGGTAATCCCGTTGTCATCGGTGGTGCTTGTCACGGGGTTGTGATCAGTGGTGGTCATGGCTCCTTTTTCCTTGTGCCAGTTTCCTTATGCGTGTGCTGTAAATACAGTGCTCCCAGGCGAAAAGTCGCCCTTGTTCATACTTACCGTGCACATACTTAGCCCGCGACACCGCAGAACGAAGGCAGATGCTCAGCGGGCGAACCAGCCGGGCACGGGTCGAACGCGTAAATGGTGAGCGTTCCCAAAATCAGTAGTGCCACCGTGGACACCACCAGTGCGCCGTGCAGGATCATGCGGGTGCGCTCGCGGGTTGCATAGTCGTTCACGATCGTGCGCATACCGTTGGCACCGTGAATGAGCGCCAACCACAACATGGCCGTATCCCAGACAATCCAGAACGGGTTGGTGAGTTTTCCCGCCACAAACGCAAAGTCGATTGCTTTCACACCGTCACCCACCATGAGGTTCACAAAAAGGTGACCAAAAATGAGAACGATAAGGGCGATGCCGGAGACGCGCATGTAAATCCAGCCCCATTTTTCCCAGTTCACCCCACGCTTGTGCGGGCGAACGGGGGTGTTGGGAACTTCAATCGTGACGCTCATTCGATCACCAACCAAACACGTTCATGAGGTGACGGGGGGTAAACGCAATCATGGTCGCGAGCCATAGGCCCAGCACCACGTAGAACATTGACTTGTGGATTCGGGTTCCGATGTTCCAGAAGTCGACCAAGATGATCCGAAGTCCATTGAATGCGTGGAAGACCACGGCAGCGACCAGGCCAATTTCGGCCACACCCATAATCGGTGTTTGGTAGGCACCGATCACAATGTTGTAGGCCTCGGGGCTCACCCGAATGAGAGCGGTGTCCAAAATGTGCACCAGTAAGAAGAAGTAGAGGCCCACACCTGTGATGCGGTGGAGGACCCAAGACCACATGCCTTCTTTGCCACGGTAAAGCGTCCCACCTGGGATGACCGATCGGCGGGGAGCCGGGGCCACCGGTGATGACGCGGGAGTCGCTGTCGTCGTCACGGAGCTAGCACCTTCCTCGTTGCGCTTCCCGCAAGCATAATCCTCCGCAGATAACAACACTCTCAGCTAGGCGACCCGGGTGACCTTTCCCGGGAGCTTGACAGCACGCTGTGAAGCCTTTTCGAAGAGGTGGACCCGGTTGGGTTCCGACCTGACCTGCTGGTAGTAGCCGACCAGTTCTCTGCACAAAGAACCCCAATCACGGCCGAGTACTTTCCTGCGGCCCGCTTCGCCCATTCGGGCGCGAAGCGGGGCATCACGAACCAGCAATTCGACGGCCGCCCGCATGCCTGCATCGTCACCGGAGCGATAAAGCAACCCGTCACGACCGTGATCCACCAAATCGAGGGGACCACCAATTGCCGGTGCGATGACGGGAAGGCCAGACGCGTGCGCTTCTTGAAGGGTTTGGCCAAACGTTTCCTCCTCGCCCGTGTGGACAAAAAGGTCAAACGCCCCATAAATCTTGTGCAACTCTGCCCCTCGAAGTGCACCGGTCATCGTGTGGGGGACACCGCCAAGAGCGGTTGTCACACTGTCAGCTGAGGGACCATCACCGACCACCACAACGTGCACATTCTTGAGCCCTTTGAGCGCTGCCAAGCGCTCCACGTTTTTCTCCGGAGCTAAACGGCCCACATAGCCGATGACTACTTCCTGCAGTGGGGAAAACGACTTCTTCCGTTGGATAACCTCTGAGTCGGACTTGTGGGCCGGATGGAACCCTTCCACATCCACACCCCGGGCCCAATGCGCAATCGCTTCCACCCCGCATTTTTCGAGCTGATCGCGGGATGTCTGAGACGGCACAAGGGTGAGATCGGCGGTGTTGTGGATGCGTGAGACCACCCACCAGGCAAAATGCTCCGTCGCCCCCAAAGCGTTTCGTTTGGCATAGCCGGCGACATCCGTTTGGAAAATGGCCACCGACGCAATCCCTAACTTCTTGGCCGCCAATAAGGCTTGGTAACCCAATAAGAACGGACTCGCCGCGTGGAGAACATCGGGTCGAAATTTCTGCAACAGTGCACTGACCATGGGGTGTGGAAGTCCGACCGGAAATTCTCGGTACGCCACAGAGGGCACCCGGTGGACACGGACCCCTGGAGGAACCTCCCTGTGAACTTCAGCAGTATCACTGCCGGAAACCTGTGGGGCAATCACCATGACGTCGTGGCCCTCAGAGCGTAAGTAGTCGCACACCCTCAACACGCTGTTGGTGACGCCGTTTAATGTCGGAAGAAAACTTTCGGTGACGATCGCGACGCGCATCCAACCCCCTTGGTTTCCGGCCCCGAGAAAGCTCCTGAGGGGCCCACTCCGGCGTATGAGCCCCACAGTAGGTAGGCTTTCGAACCAGAGCGGGTTCACTGGGGTGACCACGGGGTAAACACTCGACGAGCCTCTGGTGAACCACACCACGCACACGTCACACAAGGGGAAAACGAGGAGTAGATGGGCGACACGCAGGCAGTCTTGCCCCACTTTCACGCCATCATTCCCGCAGGCGGTGTCGGCTCCAGATTGTGGCCACTCTCTAGAGCAGACCACCCCAAATTTCTGCACGACCTAGCCGGCAACGGCAACACGCTGCTTCGAAACACCTGGGATCGCCTGGTGGCTCTTGCCGGTGCAGACAACATTGTGGTCGCCACGGGTGTGTCTCACGCGCCTGCTGTGCGCTCGCAGTTACCCGACTTACAGCCTGACCACCTGGTGAGCGAACCAAGCCCGAAAGAATCTGCTGCCGCCATTGGTTTGGTCGCAGCCATCATTGAGCGGCGAGACCCAGAAGCCATAGTCGGTTCGTTTGCCGCTGATCACGTCATCTCAGATGACGAAGCGTTTCATCGAGCTGTCACTGAGGGCTATCACGCGGCACAGGCTGACTGGGTCGTCACTATTGGCATTCGCCCTAGCGAAGCTTCCAGTGCTTTTGGTTACATTCACGCCGCCACTCCGGAGAGCATTGAGGGTGCTCCATCCGCCCTACTCGTCAGCAGTTTTGTGGAAAAGCCCGACTTCGCCACCGCAACCCAATACGTCGCCTCCGGCGACTACCTCTGGAACGCTGGAATGTTTATTGCCAAAGCATCTGTCTTGCTGGGCCGCATGGCGGAAGAAAAACCGGAACTCGTGGCGGCGCTTCGGGAAATGGCTGCCTCGTGGGATAGCCCAGAGCGTGACCGTGTGACCGACCGGTTGTGGCCCGAGTTAGAAAAAATCGCCATCGACTACGCCGTGGCAGAGCCGACCGCGGCGGCTGGTGGAATGGTGGTGATCCCTGGTGACTTTGGTTGGGACGATGTCGGCGACTTTGCCGCGCTGGCCCGCATGCACTCGAAGGGGCCCGGCGATTTAGCCATCCTGGGGGATAACACCATGGTGCTATCCGATAGTGCCACCGGCATTGTGGTCAGCCAATCCAGCAGGCTCGTGACCGTGGTCGGTCTTGACGACATTGTCGTTGTTGATACCCCCGATGCGCTGTTGGTGACGTCGAAAGAACACGCTCAGCGCGTGCGAGCATTAGTGGACATGTTGAATCAGCAAGATCGTGGAGGAGTGTTGTGAGCGACGCATTGCGCGCCTTAGCCCACCAGCACATGAACCGACCCACCGTGGAACTCGTTTCTGGTGTGGGCCGCGAGGGCGTGCTGAACGCCCTTGGTGGAAAAAAGAATGTCGGTATCGAGCTGGGTGTGGCCGCGGGAAGCTTTTCCGCAAAAATGACCGGTTCGGGAAAGTTCGCCAAAGTCTTCGGAGTGGATACTTACGACGACTACTACCACCACATTGACGAATACCGCGCGGCGCTAGGCGCCGTCGGCCTTCACACCAACTACTCCCTGCTGCGCATGACGTTTGAAGAAGCGCGTGAGCTATTCCCCGACGAATTTTTTGACTTTGTCTACGTGGACGGTTTCGCCCACACCGGTCAAGAGGGAGGCCAAACCCTCGCTGATTGGTTCCCCACCGTGAAAGTGGGAGGCGTGATGGCTGGCGATGACTACCACGACGACTGGCCATTGGTGCAGTGGGCAGTCAATGACTTTGCCGAGGCGTTAGGCGTCGGGCTCAAACAAACTGAGCGCACCGAAGACCACAGTTATAACCGCTACCCATCGTGGTTTTTTGTGAAAACCTCCGAATCAACAGCCCGGGTGTACGAACCCCACCCAGAACTTGTGCGGGTCGCCACGGAAGAAAAACAGCGCATCGCCCGTCACCGTCAGGCGAAGACAAGAAAACGCGCCCGCAAAAACCTTGCCAGACGCATTCTTGGGCGGGCGTAAGTAACAGCTTGGATACGGTCTGGCCTTGGCGCTCGACAGGATGCATCCAAGCGCTCACGCGAGCGTAAGATGTGGTTCACCAGAAGTCCGGCGGTGCCCTCAATCTGACAACAGACGAGTCAGGCCCGCCTCGGACGACATTCACGTATGAGAGGAAATCCCCAACACATGGCAACACTTACCAAGAAGACCCTCGCGGGCTTCGCGGCAGCAGGAGCTATTGCTCTTGTTCTCTCCGGCTGCGCCGGAACCGCCGAGGTCGCTGAGGAAGCGACCGAAGAACCAGCTGAAACTGAAGAAACCGCCGAGGCACCCGCGCAGCTTGACTTCCTCGCCTGCGCTGTGTCCGATGAAGGAAGCTGGGAAGACGCATCGTTTAACGAGGCCGTTTACCGTGGCCTTCAGCAGGCTGAAGAAGAACTCGGGGTCGAGATTCGCGCCCTCGAGTCCAACACCCCTGAAGACTTCGCCCCCAACGTCCAAGCCACTGTGGACGAAGGCTGCGACGTGATCTTCGGTGTCGGATTCGCTCTTGAGGAAGCGCTCAAAGCCTCCGCCCAGGAAAACCCCGACATGGTCTACGTGGCCGTGGATGGTGACAACACGGTTGACGGTGAGCCGCTCCCGAACGTGAAGTCAGTGCGTTACGCGATGTTCGAGTCGAGCTACCTCGCCGGTTACACCGCTGCCGCCTACTCCACCTCTAAGGTCATCGGTACATACGGTGGTGTCCAAATTCCGCCGGTCACTGACTTCATGGACGGCTACTACTACGGCGCAAAAGCCTATGAGGCAGACACTGGCACTGAGGTGACCGTGGTCGGCTGGGACCCCGAGGCGGGAACCGGTGACTTCATCGGTGACTTCGCGCCCAACAGCGCCACCTCGAAGTCGATCGCCGCGAGCCTCGTCGAGGCCGGTGCCGATGTCCTCTTCCCCGTGGGTGGAGACCAGTTCGGAGCTGCGTCGGAAGCAATCGCTGACGCCGGTATTGACGGTGTGATGGTGGGTGTCGACCTCGACATCGCTGCAACTTCGCCGCAGTACGCACCGCTAGTGCTCACCTCAGCCGAGAAGCGCATGTCGGTGGCGACCTTCGAAATCATCGCCGACCTCTCGAGTGGCGGAGAGTTCTCTAACGAGACCTACCTCGGAAACCTCGCTAACGGCGGCACCGACATCTCCCCGTTCTACGAGTTCGACTCGGAGATCTCTCAGGACGTCAAAGACCGCCTGGCCGTGCTCAAGCAGGGCATCATCGACGGCGACGTGGACCCACTGTCCTAGTCATACCGTCGATCCATTGTGGCCCCCGGAATATTCCGGGGGCCACAGTCATTTGGGGGGAATATCGGCGCTCTGGGCTCGCGTAGGATGAGCTAGGCACTGGGGCGAGAGAGAGGACACCGGGTGAAGCTCGAACTGCGGGGAATGTCCAAACGCTTCGGAAAAGTGGTCGCCAATGACAACATTTCCCTCACCGTCAACCCTGGGGAGATTCTCGGTTTGCTGGGCGAAAACGGTGCAGGCAAGTCCACTTTGATGAACCTCCTCTACGGGCTCTACCAGGCTGACTCCGGGGATATCCTGCTCGATGATCAGCGGGTATCGTTCCGCGGTCCTGGCGATGCGATGGCGGCCGGGATCGGAATGGTCCACCAGCACTTCATGCTCATTCCTGTGTTTACCGTCGCGGAAAACGTGATTCTTGGCCACGAGCCAACCCGCGCCGCCGGGGTCCTCGATCTCGATGAGGCGCGCCGAATGGTGCGCGAAATTTCGGAGCGTTTTGGTTTCAGCGTCGACCCTGATGCGGTGGTAGAAGACCTTCCTGTCGGAGTTCAGCAGCGGGTCGAGATCATCAAAGCACTGGCCCGGGATGCCAAAGTGCTCGTCCTCGACGAACCCACTGCCGTGCTCACACCACAGGAAACAGATGAGCTGATGGACATTATGCGCCAGCTCGCCAACGAGGGCACGAGTATCGTGTTCATCACCCACAAACTCCGCGAAGTCCAAGAGGTCTGTGACCGAATTGTTGTGATCCGCCAAGGCAAAGTGGTCGAAACTGCCAGTCCAGACACCGCCATCGACAAGCTGGCCTCCTTGATGGTGGGCCGGGCCGTTGATCTCTCCGTTGATAAGGACCCTGCACAGCCGGGAGAGGTGGTGCTCTCCATTTCAGATCTCACCGTGATTGATGAACGCAACCAGAAAGTTCTCGATGCCGTGAGCCTCGAGGTGCGCTCCGGAGAGGTCCTCGCCATTGCCGGGGTGCAAGGGAATGGCCAAACCGAACTGGCTGAGGCGCTCTTGGGCCTTCGCGAACCTGCCTCCGGGACGATTGTGCTGGCTGGTGAGGACATTACTCACGATTCGGTCCGTGAGGTCCTCGATAAAGGTGTGGGGTTTATTCCCGAAGACCGGAAGAAGGATGGCCTGGTGGGCGAGTTCACCTTGGCCGAGAATTTCATGCTCAACGCCTACCAGCAAGCCCCCTGGGTTAACGGTGTTTCGATCGACCTCGATGCGCGCGCCCAGCGCTCCGATGAGCTCATCGAAGCCTTCGACGTGCGGACCCCCTCGTCGGCGACCCTTGCAAAAAACCTCTCGGGTGGTAACCAGCAGAAAGTTGTCGTCGCTCGTGAGCTCAGTAGGGACTTGAATCTCCTGATTGCCGCGCAGCCTACCCGCGGTGTCGACGTGGGGTCGATCGAGTTCATCCACGAACAAATCATTGCTACACGAGACCGTGGAATCCCGGTCGTGATTGTCTCGACCGAACTTGACGAGGTGTACGCCCTGGCTGACCGAATCGCGGTGATGTATCGGGGACGTATCGTCGGCGTGGTCAACCCCGATATTCCCCGCGAAGAGTTGGGCCAGTTGATGGCCGGTGTCACGAAGGAGAGTGTCGCGTGACCATCATCCGAGAGATCCTCTCCACCAGTGGCGCCCGAATTTTCGCGGCCATCGTCGCAGGGTTTGTGATTGGCTCTCTGTTTATTTTTTTCTCGGCAGAAGACTTCATCGACGGTGTCGTGGCCGGTGAGGCGGGGCAGGCCGTTGCGGGAGGGTTTGGTGCGATTTCTGACGGGTATGCAGCACTTTTCCGTGGATCTATCCTGAACCTTCGTGCAGAAGGCGTGGCCGATACGCTCAAACCGATTACCGAGACGATTCGGTTTGCCGGCCCCCTCATCGCTGCCGGCTTGGGGATCTCCCTGGGATTCCGGGTGGGTTTGTTCAACATTGGTGGTAACGGCCAAATGATGTTTGGAATCCTCTGGGGCACGTTTGTTTCGACGAGAATGGAGCTGCCCTTCGGGGTGCACGTCCTCGTCGCTGTGCTCGCCACGATTCTCGGCTCGGCGATGTTGGGTGCTCTCGTGGGCTACTTCAAAGCCCGCACGGGGGCTCACGAAGTGATTCTCACCATCATGCTCAACTACATTTCGATCTACCTATTCACCTGGTTTATCCGCACCCCAGGACTTTTGAAAGACCCCGAATCGGGGGGGAACCCCAAAGCGGAGGCTCCGCTTGAAACCGCTCGTCTGCCCCAACTCTTTCCCGAGACCTACAGCCTGCACGCAGGGTTGTTCCTCGTAATCGCCGCAGTGTGGTTTTACTGGTGGCTTATGGAGCGCTCCACGATTGGCTACCGCTTCCGCATGGTGGGCCACAACCCGCACGCTGCGAGGAGCGCCGGAATTAACGTCGGTCGCACCTACGTCGCGGCGATGTTCGCGTCGGCAGCTCTTGTGGGGGTGGGCGCTGCCCACCAAACCCTCGGTCTTCAAACCGGCTTCACCCAGAGCATTCACGCCGGAATTGGCTTTGACGGCATCACCGTGGCGCTGCTCGGTGGAGGAAACGCCATCGGAATTGCGCTGGCCGGCCTGCTCTTTGGCGCGTTCAAAGCCGGCGGGCCCCAAATGCAGATCATGGGAATTTCTCCGGAGGTGCTGGGCATCATTCAGGGAGCCATTGTGCTGTTCATCGCTGCTCCTCCACTAATTCGTGCGGTGTTCCGCCTGCCCGCTTTGAAACAGACTCCCGCGCTGGATCGGCTACGAGCACGGATTCTGCGAGAGGAGGCGCCTCAGTGACGGTGGATACCTCGCGCGCAGAAGTCACCCCCGGGATGTTCTCGCTTGCCGAGCAAAAGGCCAGTTGGCGCTCGACGATCGTGATGGGCTTCTTCGCCATTCTCATTCTTGTGTTCTTTGGCCTGCTTGGCAGACAGGAGCCTGTCGAGTACAAGATCTCCGCAGAAGACGCCGCGATCTCCCTGCCCGCCTTTGTGGGAATCTCTAGCACCGTCAACATTGTTGTCGGCATTATGTTGCTCGCGATGACCGCAGTCGCTGCCTGGTGGGTCTCAAAAAACACTCCCGTGCCATTGTGGTGGATCACCCTCTACGGCGCCGTGGGACTATTTGGCCTGCTGGGCTGGCTCGCCGCGGGCGATACCGTCCCATTGGCGTTCCTGCTCGCCAACGCCCTCATCCTCGCCGTTCCCATCATCTTTGGCGGACTCTCAGGGGTCATGTCGGAGCGCGTCGGCGTGGTGAACATTTCGATCGAGGCGCAGCTCCTCGCCGGAGCCTTCGTGGGCGCAGTCGTAGGCAGCCTCACCGGAAACCTCTATGTCGCCCTCGCCGCTGCGATGGTCGCAGGCATGCTTCTGGGCATGGTTCTCGCAGTGTTCGCGGTGAAATACCTCGCCGACCAGATCATCGTTGGTGTGGTGCTTAACGTCCTCGTCATTGGGATTACCAACTTTCTTTTCTCGCAGTGGCTCTCCAGCGACGCTGACCGGGCGAACTTCCCCGGGACGTTGGACATTTTTGCCATCCCGCTACTTTCCGATCTTCCCGTTATCGGCCCGGTGCTGTTTGACAACCGCGTGACAGTTTTCGCCGCGTTTCTCGCCGTACCACTGCTGTGGTGGGTGCTCTTCCGTAGTCGACTTGGTCTGCGCGCTCGATCGGTGGGCGAATACCCGCTCGCCGCCGACACTGTCGGAATCAACGTGGGTCGCACCCGATTCTGGTGGGTGAGTCTCGGGGGGCTTCTCGCGGGCCTTGGGGGTGCGGCGCTAACGATTGGGAACACGGGAGCCTTCGGAAAAGAAATGACCGCCGGACAAGGTTTTATTGCCCTCGCCGTGGTCATTCTCGGCCGCTGGCACCCGTTCTACATGTCGGCTGCAGCGCTTCTATTTGGTTTTAGCATCATCCTTCGGGTGTGGGCGAACCAGGTCAGCCCTGGAATCCCCACCGACTTCATTTTGATGGTGCCCTACCTGGTGACGTTGATTGCGGTGGTGGGTTTTGTGGGCAGAGTCCGCCCGCCTGCCTCAGTGGGCAAGCCCTATGTGAAAGAGTGAGACCACGATGACCAACGTGGACTGGGCGGCACTTCGAGACATTGCCACCGGCGCAATGCGCCTGGCCTACGTGCCCTATTCAAACTTCCCCGTGGGGGCTGCCGCCATTGTGGATGATGGCCGTATTGTCTCCGGGTGCAACGTCGAAAACGCGTCCTACGGTGTGACACTGTGCGCCGAATGCTCCTTGGTCTCCCAGTTGGCAATGACCGGTGGTGGCAAACTCGTCGCCTTTACCTGCGTGGACGGACACGGTGAAGTATTGATGCCCTGCGGGCGTTGTCGTCAACTGCTTTACGAGCACTCAGCCGAAGACATGGTGTTAGAAACCGTCTCGGGTATTCGCACAATCGATGAGGTGTTGCCAGATGCCTTTGGACCACGACAGTTAAGGAATTATCAGCAATGACCCACACCCTGCCCGGAACAGACATCGCTATCGAGTCGCTGCCAAAGATTTCCCTCCACGATCACCTCGATGGGGGGCTTCGCCCCCAAACAATCATCGACCTGGCCGGCGAAGAGGGAATTGAGCTTCCAGAAACCGATGCTGACGCGCTGGGGAAGTGGTTTGCCGACCAGTCCAATTCTGGGTCATTGGTCGAATATTTGAAAACGTTCGATGTGACGACCAGTGTGATGCAGACCGCTGCTGGTCTCACCCGCATCGCCCGCGAATTCGTGGAAGACCTCCACGCGGACGGCGTGATTTGTGGCGAAATTCGTTGGGCGCCAGAACAACACCTGAACAAGGGCCTGAGCCTCGACGACGCTGTGAGAGCCGTTCAGGCAGGAATCGACGAAGCGGTCTCCGCAATCGAAGCTGCCGGGGACAAAATCTGGATCGGTCAGTTGATTTCTGCCATGCGCCAGGCCGACAATGGCCTCGAGATTGCTCAGCTGGCGCTTCGACACCGAGACAGTGGGGTCGCCGGCTTCGATATTGCCGGACCAGAAGCTGGCTTCCCGCCCTCCAGGCTTCAGGATGCGTTTGACCTGCTCGCCTCAGAGTTTTTCCCCGTCACCGTCCACGCCGGTGAAGCTGACGGAGTGGACAGCATCAAAAGTGCCCTGATCGATGGTCGGGCGCTGCGACTTGGCCACGGTGTGCGCATCGTCGAAGACATGAATGTCCACGAAGACGGGGATGCCATCACCGTTGAATTGGGCACGGTTGCGACCTGGGTTCTTGACCGAGGAATTGCGCTGGAGACCAGCCCCTCATCGAATATTCAAACTGGCGCGATTGGTCCAAAGCGCGTACTCGCCGAACACCCCTTCGACCTGCTCTATCGGCTCGGATTTTCCGTCACCGTCAACACCGACAATCGGCTGATGAGTGACACCACACTCTCTAAAGAGTTGGCACTCCTTGTCGATACCTTCGGTTACGACGCCGATGATCTCCTGGCGATCCAGATCAACGCCGCCCACGCGGCGTTTGTGTCCAGAGCTGATAAAGACGACATAATCGACACTCTGATCGCAGGTTTCGAAAAGATTTAGCTTGCGAGTCCGCGAAGACCCTCCACCAGGTCCTGAGCGGTTTTCACGGGGCAGGACATCTGACGAAGCTCACGCATTGTTGACACTGCTCGTTCCCATTCGGGACCCAGGTGGGTGTCCTAGGCGTAATCAATGATTGCCTGAACGTCCTCCACTGATGAACTGGCCGCGAGGTAGGGGTAATCGTCACCCAATATGAGGCGAGATTCCTCGTCTTCTGCGGAAGCGATGACCACTGCGCCTAGTCGTGCGGCGAAAAAACCCTTCATCATCGGTTTGAATCCGTCTCGGTCGTTCCACGCACGTACCGAATAGTGGTGGCTGTAGTGGCGCAAATCAGTCAATACCGGCGGAAGGGGGTTGGGGCTTCGGTGGGGAGGCATTTCACTGAAGTCCACCGGATGAAGCTCTGGCAGCGAGTCTAGGTGGAGCGCATTCTTGCGGAGCCCGTAGTAGACATGTGAAAAGGCTCTTCGCTCAAAAGGGTATGCGGGGGTGCGTTGATCGGGTGATTGAAAAGACACAATCGTATGGTGCCCGCGCGAGCGCCGATGGTGTTCTTCGGTGAGGCTTGAGCAAATATACGACGCACACAGGTTGCTGATTTTTTCTGGCACCAAGCCATCGACAACGTCGAAGAGGACGGTGTTGCCCCACCGGTTGAAGGCCCTGAGGATGGGCTCGGATTTCAACCGAATCGCAGTCTTCAACACGATGACAATCTGACCATGGGGTTTTGCCCGGTAGAGATTCTCGAGTGCCTGGACTCGAATCGGCACGGGTGAGCCCAGGCTTTTGAGCATGTCGGCGAGTTGAAAACCGCGCAACAACACATTGCCCATCCCCTCGGTTCCGCCCCGGTAGGTCAGTGTGATGGGTTGGTTGATACCTGACCAATCGGTAGCGCCCATTTCATGGGGTTGATCGCACACACACGACGTTGAGGTGATCTGGGGGTGGTAGATCCCCGCTTTTTTGTCGTAGGCAGGATTTGTGGCGAGATCCCGTCGATTCTCCCAGTCAAGCCTTAACTGACCGAACCAGGTCCTCTGCGGCGGAGAGGTCATCATGACCTCGTAGAGCGCTGAAGCAATTGCTCAACAGCAGTACTCACGCTCACGCGGAGTTCTTCCAGCTCCCGATCTGCGGTTTCTTGGTCTGGGCGAAGAGTGTCGAGATATACCTTGAGTTTCGGTTCCGTTCCACTGGGCCGAACAATAATCCGACTCCCGCCGGAGAGCTGGAAAACGATGAGGTTAGCTTGGGCGCCAGTTCTCTTCGCCGTCAATAAATCGTCGACGGACTCAATGGCTAGCGAGGAAAAAACCTGATCTGGAGCGTTTCTCACCTCATCCATCACCAAGCTGGCAACGGCCATCGTGTCAAAGCGGAGAGAAATCTGGTCGGAGGCGAAGCCACCATATTCGCTCCTTACGTCCTCCAGTGCATCCCATAGAGTGCGTCCTTCCCAGTGGAGGTTGGCGGCGAGGCAGGCAAGGTATAGCCCGGCAGAAATACCGTCTTTGTCGCGCACCGTCTCTGGGTTGACCAAATATCCCAGTGCCTCTTCATAACCAAATATGAGCCCCGGGATGCGCGAAATCCACTTGAAACCTGTGGGGGTGTCTTGGGGGGTGAGTGAATGTTGCTTCGCAATCGTGGCAGCGATTGGTGAGCTCACCATGCTAAATCCGATCACCCCGTCCTTGCCTTGAGCCACAGCATCCTTCGCCTTTGCCGAGGCAAGGGTTGCCCCCAATTCGTTGCCCGAGAGCATTTGCCAACCAGCACTATCAGGCAGTGGAAGGGCAACCGCAAGCCGATCGGCATCGGGGTCGTGGGCAATGATCAGGTCGGCACCGACAGCGGAGGCTTTCGCAAAGGCTAAATCGAGTGCGCCGGGTTCTTCGGGGTTCGGAAAAGACACCGTCGGAAAATCAGGGTCTGGTGTGAACTGTTCGCCCACGGGGTGCAGGGCGGAAAAACCTGCATTGGTCATCAGGGACAGAAAAACGTCGCCGCCCACACCGTGCATGGGGGTGTAACAAATCTTTAGCGAGGCGCGACCCTCATCGGTGAAGGTCTGGCTGAGAGCCAGTGTGGCGCTCTGGTACGCCTCAATGACGTCTTGGCCCGCAGTGTCATAGTCGTGGGAGCGCGGCAGTGTCGAGGCGGATACGGTCTCGTGCGAGGCCATGATGGCACGGTGAATCTCGGAATCCGCGGGGGGGACAATCTGCGAACCTTCGTCCGCTCCGCCCAGATACACTTTGTAGCCGTTGTCGGCGGGTGGGTTGTGGCTCGCCGTGACCATTACCCCGGCATCAACATCCAAATGCCGCACGGCAAAGGCAAGGACCGGGGTGGGGGTTACCTGGTCAAAAAGGACCACTCGCAGACCCATTGCCTTCAGGATCTCGGCGGTATCTTTCGCAAACACGTCAGAGTTGTGCCGGGCGTCGAAACCGATGACGACAGACGGTGGCCTCGGAGAGTGTTTTTCTGTCAGGAACTGACCTAAGCCGTGGGCGGCGTGAGACACCACAACCCTGTTCATGCGGGCAGGCCCTGCACCAATTTCCGCGCGGAGACCCGCTGTGCCAAACGTGAGGTGCCCACTAAAGCGCGAGCGAAGCTCGCTCAATGCTGACTCATCATGAGCTTCTGCAGCCTCCACGAGGGCACTCAGCTCGGCTTGTGTGGTGATGTCGGGGTCTTGAGCAATCCACGAGCGTGCCTGGTCGATGAGCTCGGTGGTTTCGGTGCTCATAGTGCCACCACCACTTTGGCCAACATGTCACCAATGACCGATTCGGCATCTTTACCGGCCTGAATGACCTCGTCGTGGCTCAGCGGTGAATCGCTGATCCCTGCGGCCAGGTTAGTAATGAGTGAGAACCCGAGAATTTCCATTCCCGCTTCCCTCGCGGCAATTGCTTCTAAGGCTGTAGACATCCCCACAATGTGGCCACCCATGGTTTTCGCCATCTGCACTTCGGCAGGAGTCTCGTAGTGCGGACCCCGAAACTGCACATACACACCCTCATCGAGGTCTGGTTTGACGCTTCTGGCCAGATCGCGAAGACGGGTCGAATACAGGTCGGTGAGGTCAATAAATGTTGCCCCCTCAAGCGGTGATGCTGCGGTGAGGTTCAAGTGGTCACTAATGAGCACCGGGGTTCCAGGGCTCCAGTGGCTTTTGATGCCCCCGGCGCCGTTGGTGAGGACCATGACTTTTGCCCCAGCAGCTGCCGCAGTCCGCACGGAGTGCACGACCCTTCTCACGCCGTGACCTTCATAAAAGTGTGTCCTGGCTCCGATGATGAGGGCGTGGGAACCATCGGGTAGTGCCACACTTCTAAGAGTTCCCACGTGGCCCTCCACGGCGGGAGCAGAAAAACCTACCACTTCGCTGGCAGGAATTTCGGCAACCGTTTCACCCATCACGTCGGCGGCTTTTGCCCACCCGGAGCCAAGTGTGAGAGCGATGCGGTGAGACTTGACGCCCGTCTTTTCGGCGATTTGGGCTGCGGCCGCTCGAGCCACCTCAAAGGGATCGCTGTTGGGGTCATCGAGGGGGTGAATCGAAGTTGTCATGGCTCCAGCCTAAGCCGAACCGCTGTGCCGTGAAGCGCCCATTGGGGGCGGACGGTACTGGTCGCTAGAGCGTACGAATCCAGTCCCACTCTGCGGCAAGGCCATCTTGTAGCGACCATTGGGGTTGGTAGCCAAGCTCTGATTGAGCCTTAGCAATCGCGCCTTTGGTTTCCTTCTGGTCACCCGCTCGGACAGGCTCGTAGCGCACAGCAAGCGCAACCCCGGTGATGTCTCGAATCATGTCGAGTGCTTCGTTCAGGCTGTAAGACTCTGTGCCGCTCAGGTTGTAAATCTCTCCTGGTGCTGCGCGCTCAATCGCGTTAATAGTGCCCTCGACGCAGTCGTCGACATAAGTGTTGGTGCGACGCTGCGAACCATCGCCATAAATGGTGATGGGGGTGTTGTCTCTGGCTGCTGCGAGGAAGCGATGGTAGGCCATGTCGGGTCGGTGTCCTGGGCCATAAACGGAGAAATAGCGCAACACGCTAAAGGGCAAACCAAAGTTGTCGCGATGGGCGAAACCGAGTTTCTCAGCAGCCAGTTTTGACACGCCGTAAGGGGAGAAGGGGTTAGTGGTGGAGTCTTCCGCGCCCTCAGCGATTCGGCCATAGACCGACGAGGTGGAGATTTGGATGAACTGGGTCAGTTGGTCACTGGAGGTCTGGCGAATGACGCGGTCTAAGGCCATCACGTTGTTGTCCATATACAGCTGCAGGTCTTCCCACGACTTGGTGAGCCCTGGCATTGCCGCTTCGTTCACCACAACGTTGGGAGAGCCGAGGTCGCTCAGGTCGTCGGTACGCAGGTCAGCTTCGACCAAAGTCACACCCTGGAGTCCCTCAAGGGACTCAAACCGCGTCTTTTTCATTTCCGCTGAATACAGGTCGGGCAAAAAGCAGTCGACCCCAGTGACGCTGTAGCCGCGGTCTGCGAGGACCTGAACCAGACGCGCACCAATAAAGCCCGCGGCGCCGGTCACCAACACGTGTGTCATGTATTTCTCTCCGCTTTGTGGATAACCCCCACAGTCTAGGCAGAAGTACCCAGTTGCTCAGGCGTCTTTACATCCCGAGGCAAGGACTGGCGATTGCGGCTCCCGCTGTCCCGGCGATCCATGAAGGCAGTGTAGCTAGAGGCTGTGACGGATTACGCGGGTTGGTAGCGAATGAGGACGTGGCCGGCGCTGACAGTGTCACCGATGACACAATCCACTGCTTCGATAACACCGTCGCGATGAGCTTGTAGAGGTTGTTCCATCTTCATCGCTTCCAACACACACACGAGGTCACCGGCCACCACCGTGTCACCGGGCGTGACGGCCACTTTCACGACCGTCGCCTGCATGGGTGAGGTGACGGTGTCGCCTGATTGAGCAGTCTGTGCTGCTGAGTTGTTTTGCCGCTTCGGGGCCTTATGAAGGGCCTTTTCACCACTTTGAAAAATGATGGACGGCACTCCCACTCGAAGTCGGCGCCCTTCCACCTCTACGACGACCGTGCGGTAGGGGTCATCTGCTTCGGCTTCGGCCTCCACCGAACCACTCCACGGTTCAATTTCAGCGTCAAATTCCGTTTCAATCCACCGTGTGTGGATGGTGAAATCTTTCGCCTGGTCGGCAATAAAGGCGGGGTCGTCAATGACCGCACGGTGGAAGGGCAACACGGTGGGAAGCCCCGCGACTTCAAACTCCAATAGAGCGCGACGTGCGCGCTCGATGGCGTCCGCCCGGCTGTGTCCGGTGACGATGAGTTTGGCGAGCAGTGAATCAAACGCACCGGTGATGACATCACCGGTGGTGACTCCTGAGTCCACTCGGACACCGGGACCGCCGGGGAAGCGGAGGGTGTGGACTGGGCCTGGCATGGGCATGAAGTTCATTCCGGGGTCTTCGCCATTAATGCGAAATTCGATGGAGTGCCCGTGTGGTGTCGGGTCGTCATAGTCGATCGTTTCGCCCTCGGCGATGCGGAACTGTTCGCGCACGAGGTCGATTCCGGTGACTTCTTCGCTAACGGGGTGTTCGACTTGGAGTCTGGTGTTCACTTCCAAGAAGGACACGGTGCCGTCTTTTCCGATCAAGAATTCGCAGGTGCCTGCCCCTTCGTAACGGGCTTCTTTCAAAATCGCTTTTGAGGAGTCGTAGAGCAGTTTTTCTTGCTCGGGGGTCAAAAAGGGTGCGGGTGCTTCTTCCACCAATTTTTGGTGTCGACGCTGCAGTGAACAATCCCTGGTGGAGATGACGACCACGTTGCCGTTCTTGTCGGCCAGACATTGGGTTTCCACGTGGCGGGGTTTTTCTAAGTACTTCTCCACAAAACATTCACCGCGACCAAACGCGGCGATCGCTTCACGGGTCGCCGAATCAAACGCCTCTTCAATGTCGGCTTCGTTGTGGACGACTTTCAAACCACGGCCACCGCCACCAAAAGCTGCCTTAATGGCGACAGGCATTCCGTGCTGGGCGACAAATTCTTTGACCTCATCAACGCCGTTGACGGGGTTGAGTGTTCCTGGCGCGAGGGGCGCTCCCACCTTTTCGGCAATGTGGCGGGCGGTGACTTTGTCACCCAATTGGTCGATAGCTTCTGGTGAAGGACCAATCCAAATCAGGCCGGCGTCGATGACGGCGCGGGCAAAGTCGGCATTTTCTGCCAAGAACCCATAACCCGGGTGGATGGCGTTCGCGCCGGAGCGTTTCGCGATGGAAAGAATTTTTTCCACTACCAGGTAGGTGTCGGCGCTGGTTTTACCGTTGAGTGCGTAAGCCTCGTGGGCGAGGCGGACATGCCGGGCATTACGGTCCTGATCGGCGTAGATGGCGACAGTGCCAATACCGGCGTCCTTTGCAGCCCGGATAATACGAACAGCAATTTCTCCGCGGTTAGCGATGAGGACTTTTTGAATTCGCGCCATGACCACACAGCTTAGGGGCCTGGGAGCGCCCGCCTATGGAGCCAGGCCACATATCAACCCGGGGAAACGTTGTGGCCAGCTACAACGCCTAAGCTGACCACAAATCGGTGTACGAAAAGCCCAACTGCCGAACGAGGCGCCGAAGGGCCGCCACGGACAGACCCACCACCGTGTAGGGGTCACCGTCAATGGATTCAATAAAGCCGGCGCCTTTGGCATCAATGGTGAAGGCTCCCGCCACTTTCAATGGTTCACCGGTCGCGATGTAGGCATCAATTTCGTCGTCACTCACATCATCGACAAACGTGACACTGGTGTGGGTGGCAAAACCCACCTCCGCGACAATTTCGCCGTATTGGCTGTGCAACAGAGAGTGCCCGGAATGTAAGACGCCGGTCTTGCCCCGCTGGCGGTACCAGCGCTGCTTTGCGCGCTCCGGCGTGTGGGGTTTACCAAAAATCTCGCCATCGACTTCGAAAAGCGAATCACCACCCAAGATTAGGCCGGTCACACCGGCTGTGCTCGCAGCATCGAGTGCTTTCGCTCGGGCAAGAAGCTGAACCATTTCGCCTGCAGGAATGGGACCGCTCGCCGTGGCAGCCTCAACGAGAGCTTCCTCATCGACAGAGTGATCAAGTACTGATGGCACGATGCCGACCTGTCGCAACGTCTGGAGCCTCGCAGGGGACGTGGAGGCGAGAAACAGTTGCACGGCTGGGAGTCCTTAGGCTGGAGGGATGGCATTAGATACCGGCGACATTGTTGAACTCGAGGTTACCAAGGTCGTTCACGGTGGCGATGGTCTCGCCCGGCACGAAGGCTTCGTCATTTTCGTGCACGGTGGACTGCCCAGCGAGCGGGTCCTCGCACGGGTCTATTCGGTGAAAAAATCCCACGCCTTCGCTGACCTTATTGAGGTGTTGAGCCCCAGCATCAACCGTGTCTCACACATTTGGTCAGAAGCCGATGTCTCCAGGCCCCCAGAGGCAAGAGCCGGTGGTGCTGACTACGGTCACATCGACCTGGGCTATCAGCGAGTGCTGAAGACCGACATTTTGCGCGAAGCCCTCGCCCGACACGGCGGTGTATCGGAAGAGTTTGCCGAAGGGGTGCGAGTGGAGCCGGCTGACGGCACCCCAGATGCCCTTCGGTGGCGCACCCGGGTGAGCCTGCACGTGGATGAGAGTGGCCTTGCCGGCCCCTACGCGGAGCGCACCCACCAGGTAATTGCCGTGGACTCACTGCCGTTAGCCGCTTCGTCGCTGGAAGCGCTCGGTGTGCACCACGGTGATTGGTCTGGGCACAAACAGATTCGGTTAGTTCAGTCCTCCACCGGTCAACCACGCGTGATCATCGACACTCAAAAACCACAACCCATGACCGAGAAGGTCGGTGATGACGTCTTTCACCTGAGCGACCACAGTTTCTGGCAGGTCCATCACAGCGCTGCAGAAGCCCTCGATGCGCTTGTGAGTGACGCGCTAGCCCAGGGGCGCAGTGGACAGGACGGGTTCACTCCGGTTGACCCCACTGCTCAACACCTTGACCTCTACAGCGGCGTGGGGCTTTTCGCCAAAGCAATCGGTCGCGCCTATGGGCCAGATTCACGCATTATCGCTGTTGAATCGGACTCTGGAGCGACCGATTTCACCACCAAAAACCTGCGGCACTATCCACACTCTGAGGTGGCCAACAGCGACGTGAAGAGGTTCCTTCAGGGCTTTGCGCCAGAAGGGGCTGTGGGAACAGTGGTTTTGGATCCACCTCGGACGGGAGCAAAAGCAGACGTTGTCGGCCACATCATTGCCCTTCAACCCCAACAGGTCATCTACGTTGCTTGCGATCCGGTGGCTCTTGGCCGAGACGTCAAGCTGTTTCGTGATGCCGGTTATGAGTTAGTGAGCGTAAAGGGTGTGGACCTGTTTCCCCACACCCACCATATGGAAGCCGTTGCCGTGTTGCGGCCCGGAGTGCCCCGCTGACGATAGCTCTTTGGCGCTTGCTTTAACGGGGAGGGCTATTGGGTATTGAGAAGGGTGTCGCAGTAGTGCTGCCAAAGCTCGTTGTTGACATCACCGCGAGTAAAGACGTTGTGTTGCCAGCCAGTCACCGTGGTGCGAGACGAGGCCCTCGTGAGTGCTGCGGATAGTTGCTCAACGCTGTCAGGCTCGACCACAAGACCCGTCGTGCCGTGGTCTATTCCGTCGGCAATTGCCCCCACCTTGGTGGCAATGACGGGAAGGCCAAAGCGGAAACCCAGTTCGCTCACAATGGAACCTGTGCCGGTTCGGTAGGGCAGAACGAGGACATCGGCGGCCCCAAATATTGCTTCGAACTTCTCTTCCGGAAGGTAACCCGGCATCAGTGTGACCCGCTCTGAAAGACCAAGGTTGTCGATGAGCTGTCGATACGTGTCTTTGTCTTCCCAAAAATCTCCGGCGACCGTCAATGTGACGGAAGGAACAGTAGCCATCGCCTGAAGAAGGAGATCTAAACCCTTGTAGTGGCGCACTGTGCCAAAGAAAAGCAAGCGGGTACTGCCGGATCGGGCATCTCTCGAAGGTGTTGACGTGGAGGGTTTCCACGGCGAAGGTAAGCGCAACACCTCAACAGCGGTGTTTGATTGGGAGAGTTCTGCCGCCAAGGAAGCCTGGGTGTCACTGTGGACGATGATGCGGGAGAAAGCTGCGAAGAGGCCACGCATCAACCAGCGATCAAAGACTCGAGGTTCGTGGGGCAGGACATTGTGCACGATGCCCACAGTGTGAGCCCCCCTACCCAAAGCGCGGAGCATGACGAGGTAGGGAACGGCGTGGAACGGTGTGGGCACACTGAAAGCAACGATTGCTGAACTCCGGGCTCTCTTGCCTGCCCGCCACCATGTCAGGGGGCTAAACCATGTGAGGCGTTGCTCAACAACGGCCGGAATCCCCACCTCTGGGGCGTCCATGGCGACTCGTGCTTGGCCGGGATAGAGCCAACTGGGGTACTGGCTTTTCCAGGACTCGACTGAGACGCTGATGCCCCGTTGTTCGAGCTCCAAGGCTAGGCGAGTGTTGTGTTGTGAAATTCCGCCGGTATACGGGTGGGTGGGGCCCACCAGGGTAATCTGTGGTGCGGGGTTACGGTCGGTCACGGTGATTATCAGACAGGCTTTGAACATCCTGGTGGGCCTTCTGCAGCGAAAGTCCATCTTCGATGAGTTGCCTGTTGATGCGAATCAAATCTGCGATGACCCCCAAGGCGAATGCGAGCAGAGAGGCGGTGAGGAGAGACACACCCAGCAGCAGGGATTGAATTAATTCGCCGGGTAGACCTAAGAACGAGATGGTGACGTACCGGATGAACGGGATCAGACCGGCAATTCCTAGGGCGGCACCAAGCGTTCCAAAAAACGAGTACGGCTTGTACATGACGAAGGAGCGCATGATGGCGGCTGCGGACTTCATCACATGCTCGGGTGTGGACTTAAAAAGCCGTGAATCTCTCGTTTTCGGGTTAGTTTTCACCCGGACGCTTTCAATCGCCAGGCGCTTATAGCCGGCTTGAATGATTGTCTCCATGGTGTACGAAAACTTTGTCACCACGTTGAGTTTCAACAACGCTGTCCGGGAATACGCGCGGAAACCGCTTGCGGCATCAGGAATTTTTGTTCCCGCAGCACGGTTCACCACGTGGCTGCCGATCTTCTGCAGCAGCTTTTTTCCCCTCGAAAAATGGGGAATCGTGTGGGTTCGTCGATCCCCAATAACAATGTCGGCATCACCGGAGGCAATAGGTGCCACCAGTTTGGGGATGTCAGCCTGCGGGTACTGATTATCCCCGTCGGTGTTGACCAATACGTCGGCACCGTGAGTGAGGGCATAATCCACCCCGGATCGAAACGCCTCCGCTAAACCACGAGTACTGCGGTGTCTAATAATTTGATCCACGCCATGAGCCTGCGCCACTTCGATAGTGCGATCTGTGGAACCGTCGTCGATCACGACAATTTCCAAAGAATCGAAGCCGTCAATCTGCCGCGGGATCGAGTCGAGCACCTCACCGAGGGTGGCCTCCTCGTTGAGGCAGGGAATTTGAACGACAAGCTTCACGAGGCGCCCTTCACGTTGTTACTCCTGGCAGTCTACTGTTCGACTGTCAGTGGCTGGCGGTCTACTGTCTGGCCTCTGCGGTCGGCTCGGTGTTTGGCGAAAAACGCAGAATGCAAAAGTTCCGCGTAGCCCACGATGGTCATCACCATGATGGTGGGCATCACGTGAAGCCACATCCGATTCACACTGTCGTAAAAACCCTCCCTGCCGAAGGAGACTCCGAAACTTCCCCCGTCAAAGCCTTTGGAAAACAAAATGGTGACAATCATCAACGCGGAAATACCTAGAAGCCAGCGGTAGGCCAAAGACCGTCGGAAAAAGCCCAGCAGTACGACAGATCCGATAAAGACGTGGGCTGCGGTAGCCCAACCGCCACGACCCAAGCCCAAGTTTGGCCACTGGGCCAACACTTGGGCGAGAGGGTTTGCCGACATGGCGATGCCGCCGAGTAGGACGCCGACAACCGCCGCGGCAAAAAGAGGCAGAAGCGCTCCGCGAAGCCGATCAATCCAGGGGCTCGCGGCCAAAGCTGCCCCGACCAAGCTGAGGACAACGAGAATCCACGACGTTAAGCCAAACCGCTCGATGAGGGGGCTGTTGGTGGAGGACAGCCACCAGGTGAAGGTAATCCCAACGATGGCGAGGGTTGCAAAGAGGCGCATTCGCTCCACCGACGAGCTCCACCAGCTCTGCCCCATAAGGGCAACAAGGAGCGCCAAAACCAACACAATTCCTTCAACTCGTGCTGTGACACCGATGACGCCACCCACAAGAGTGAAAAGTAGTGGGAGCCCCGAAAACGAGCGTTGTTGCCTGGCAAGTAGAAGGCCACCCACCAGTAACACCATGGCAAAGCCCATCAAAATGTGGGCGTTGAGATAAAACATCGCGGCCCGGAAAATCGGCACGCTGAGTGAAAACAGTCCCAAGCCACCTACGGCAATCCAAAACGCTTGTGGCCGCACTGTGTCTCGAAGAATCTGCCAGGCGATCCACCCCACTGCCAGCAGAATCATCATAAAAAGTAGCGGGGTGAAACCGGCCAGGACCCGTCCTTCAGGCCCTAACCCCAACATCAGGGGGTAGGCAATACCCCTTTTGGCTGAGCCGGCAATGGGTTCCAAATTGTCCACTTCGCCACCTAGCCCCACCACGGCAACGGCAATCGCATTTGCGCTGTCTGTATGGTGGCGCTCACCGATGGCCAGAACATACTTTGTCGTCAGCGCCACAACTGATGCCGCCCCCAGTGCGCTGGTCGCCAGCAGGGCGATTCGCCAATGACGCCAGGCGAGGGCCCCTCCCGCAACGACGAGCGCGATACTGGCGACGATCCACGCATCAGTGATCAGATGATGCATACCGAGCGACCACATCGCAAACGCGGACCATGTCCGCACCACGGTGCTGAGGGCCACCGCAAGAAAAGTTAGCGGTATCCATTGCCTCACTCCGAGCAGCAAACCGGCTCCAACACCGGAGAGTCCCATCAGGGCGAGGACAAGGGCATCGACCACTACGGGATGGGTCACGGTGTTCTCACCTCATCGACAATGAGAATGTCCTCTAGGGGCACCGGGCTGATTTCTCGAAGGAGCGATTCTTCTATCAGAGCCATTTCTTCATCATCTTGTTCCTGACTGGTCACAACGCCAATGAAGTGGGGGCTGTCGTCGGTGAGGAGCTCGGGGTCCCAGGCCACGAAGTAATAGCAGGTATCCCGTGTGACCATTTCTTGGCTGGAGCGGCAATGAATCCTGCTGTACACCTGGCTGTATTCGAGCAGTTCAGAGCGGATGCCTAATTCACTGACATTCAGAGGAGGCAGCGAAGTGTCGAGTTCTGTGGAGAGAAATTCGTCACTCCATTGTTCGAATTCGATTCCGACAGGCAGCGCGTCGGGGTTACCCGGGGGTGTGTCGAAACCAATGTGACTCACTTGTGCAGTCGGAAACTTTTCCCACAGCCACCACCCGTGCATTTCGATGGCCATCGAGCGCCATTCCCAGTTTTCGGCAATATCCGGGCCGTTAAACACTGGTGGGCGAGGTGTCATGAGCTGCGGTGCCACCGCGACATTGAGGCCAATTCCCAACGCAAGCCCTACTGCAATGAAGGTGACGCGCAGGCGAACCACGAAACCTCCATCTGGTGTTCTCGAAACGATTTCTCTCAAGTCTAGGAGTCGAGAGCACTTCAGCTTTACAGCGGAATGTTTCCGTGGATTTTCCGCGGAGAGGCAACGTTTTTACTTTTCAGTGCCCGCAGCGATTTGATAATCAATGACCGTGTGGCGGCGGGCTCAATAACGCCGTCAATTTCACCGCGCTCCGCGGCGAGGAAAGGGCTTGCGACACTGATGGTGTATTTGTCGGCGAGTTCCGAACGTACCGAGTTCACATCTTTGCCTTCTTCTTCGGCGCGCTTCAGATCTTGACGGTACAAAATATTGACCGCCCCTTGACCACCCATCACCGCAATTTCCGCGGTGGGCCATGCGTAGTTGAGGTCGGCACCCAAAGATTTCGACCCCATCACAATGTAGGCGCCGCCGTAGGCCTTCCGGGTGATGATGGTTACCAGAGGCACTGTTGCTTCCGCGTAGGCGTAAAGAAGTTTGGCGCCACGGCGGATTACGCCGGTCCACTCTTGATCGGTACCGGGGAGGTAACCGGGCACATCCACCAGGGTGACGATGGGAATACGGAAGGCGTCGCAGAATCGCACGAAGCGGGCGGCTTTCTCACCCGCATCGATGTTGAGTGTTCCCGCCATATGTTTGGGCTGGTTGGCGATGATGCCCACCGACCTACCCTCTACTCGGGCAAAACCAATGACCATGCTGGGGGCAAAAAGCGGTTGGACTTCTAAAAAGGATCCCTGATCCACACACAAGTCGATAACCTGCAACATGTCATAGGGCTGGTTGGTGCTATCGGGAATGAGGGAGTTGAGTTTTCGGTCCCGGTCCGTGATTTCTAGTTCCACCGAACTCAAATATTCGGGAACTTCGGCTTCGAAATTGTCCGGCAGGTAGGACAGCAAGACGCGGGCATAGTCGAAGGCGTCATCTTCATCGCTGGCGAGGTAGTGCGACACGCCCGATTTTTGGTTGTGGGTTAAGCCACCACCCAGTTCTTCCATGCCGACGTTTTCTCCCGTGACCGCTTTGATCACGTCTGGTCCGGTGACAAACATTTGGCTCGTGCCATCGACCATGATGACAAAGTCGGTGAGTGCCGGTGAATACACGGCGCCGCCTGCGGCAGGCCCACAGACAATCGAAATCTGTGGAATTGTTCCCGACGCTGCGGTATTTCTCTTAAAAATTTCCCCGTACTTACTGAGTGCCACCACACCCTCTTGAATGCGAGCGCCACCGGAATCGAGAATTCCGATGATGGGCACCCTCGTCGCGAGTGCCAGATCCATAATCTTCATGATCTTCTCGCCGGCCACCTCGCCGAGTGAGCCACCGAAGATTGTGAAGTCTTGGGAGTAGACGGCCACCTGGCGGCCGTGGATTGTTCCCGTTCCAATCACCAAAGAGTCGCCGTAGGGGCGCTTATCGTCCATACCGAATGCGGTGGTTCGGTGGCGAACAAATTCATCGAGTTCCACAAACGAACCCTTATCCAGAAGAGCGTCAATGCGTTCCCTGGCGGTTTGTTTGCCTTTCGCGTGTTGCTTTGCCACAGCGGCTTCACCACTGGCGGTCACCGCTTCGTGATAGCGCGCCTTGAGCTGCGCAATACGGCCCTGTGTGGTCAGTAAATCTGTGTCAACTTTTTCAGTCACCCTGACAGGCTAGACCGCCAAGGCAGCCGACTTTTCATTTACGACCTCGCATGAAAAGACCGTGTCGTTGGTGGATGCCTACAAAACTGGTGCTGAGCGCCAGCCTTTCGTTCGCACAGCCCTACTGGCTATACAATTCGAGATAACGAGTGGCCGCCGTAGCGGGGTCAAATCGCTCCCGGGCTACGGCCATCAACTTCTGTCGACTGCTGGCACTTCTGCTCGCTTTGGCGAGGGTGTCAAAAAGGTCACGCAGTTCGCTTGGGTGAGAAAAGAGCTTCGCATCATCGTCGTAGACAGTGTGTTCGGGAAGCCCCGTGGCGTCTCGAGCAATGAGCGAGACGCCCATGGCTTGTGCTTCTGAAATCGCAAGAGGTTGATTTTCTGCCAGAGACGGCACTACCAGGTAGTCACTAGCCGAGAGCGCGGTCGTCATCTGATCCCCGCGAAGGTAACCCAATGGTCGAACGTTCGGGATTGTCTGTGCGGGCCCACCCTGACCCACAACCAAAAGGGTGGCCCTCAGCCCACCCGAGGAGGCTTCGCCAAATGCCTCCAGAGCAACCCTTGCTGCTTTGACTGGGTCATCCAGATTGCTCGCCGACACCATGAACACGGTGTGGTCCTGCGGGATACCCAGTTGGGTTTTCGCATCCTTCTGGGCCATCGGTTCCGTGAGATTCGGGGGGAGCGGGTTGGGGATGACGTGGACGTCGTGTCCCTTAACACTTTGACTCCTTGACGCTTCAGTTGCGAGCCACTGACTGGGGCTGGCAAGACGCAGGTGTGGCACCGCGGCAAGCGCTTCTGCCGTGCGCTGTTGGCTTCGGGTGATCGCTTTTTTCCACGGCGCTCGGACCGCTGGGCAGCCCTCGCAACCCGAGGTGAAGCCCTCGCAGCCCAGCGAATAGTGGCAGCCACCAGTGAGGGCTGCCATGTCGTGGAGTGTCCACACCACCATCCGGTTGCCGGCAATCGTGGTGAGCTCGTCCGGATCGATCAGCCCGTGAGGCCAATGCAGGTGAATGACATCGGCGTCTGCCACATCCGATGAGGCGAGGTCTGATAGGCGATTCCGATACAACGAAACGGGGGCGTGGAAATCCGGAGCCTTCACCACATACTGGTCAAGCCCAGCCGCAAGCGTGTGGCGGGGCTTTGCCAGCGGTGTTGTATGAAGAGTGCCGGTGATTGAGGACAAGACTTCTGCGTCGTGACCGAGTGCGCGCTGAGTTGCAGCCAAACGGGTCGCGACAGTACCTGCTCCTCCGGAGGCGGAAAAGGACAAATGCGCAATGCGTAGGGCCACCACTCCACGCTAGTTGCTCTGTGGCACCCACGCCCTGAGGTGGGGATGCTCTGGCCTGTCTAGGCTTGGGGTGTGAGCACAACCCCGGTAGGTCAGAAGACTGCTCCTGTCGCCCTTTTGCTGTTTAACCGACCAGAGGTGACACAGAAGGTGGTGGAGCGCGTCCTCGCGGCTAAACCCCAATCGGTCTATGTCATTGCGGATGGACCGCGTCCTGACCACCCAGAGGATGTCCGACTCTGCCAAGAGGTGCGGGACATTGTGACTGGAGCCCAGTGGGACTGCCCGGTGCACACCGAGTTTGGCAACACAAATATGGGCCTGAAGGCACGGGTGTCTTCTGGTTTGGACTGGGTGTTTTCCCACGAAGAGTTCGCCATCGTCTTAGAAGATGACTGTTTGGCTGACCCGAGTTTCTTCCCTTTCGCCACCGAGCTGCTCGAAAAATACGTTGACGACGAACGGGTGGGAATTGTTTCGGGAAACAATTTTCTCCGCGGAAAACAGCTAAACGCCGACTCCTACTTCTTTGCACCTGATGTGCGCATTTGGGGGTGGGCCACCTGGAAGCGGGTGTGGCAGGACTTTTCCCAGAACGGGCTTAACCGTCAGTGGAGCGAGTCAGAAGGTGAGGCCCTGCTCGCTCGACTCACCTCGCCCGCTCGTAAAGCCCAACTTCAGCGCATGATGGCTAAAGCCCACACACTGAATTCCTGGGCGCTGCCTTTCGTCTTCCACGCTCAAAGGCGTCGATATTTGAGCGCTGTGCCCCGAGAAAACCTGGTGACCAATATTGGTTTTGGTGCTGACTCGACCCATACCCAATTTGAAAGTTTCACCGCTGAAGTGCCCGTGGGAACGCTGAGCTTCCCCCTTCGACACCCAGAAGATGTGGTCGAATCATCTGAGGCGGGGCGAATCGAATCCGCCGAAGAGAAGAAACTGTGGCTGACGTTTCCCCTTCAACACCCCATCGACTTTCTGGGCCGCGTGTTTCGCTACCTGAGGCGTTAGGGCCTGACGGGTGGCGCTGCACCCTTCCAATGCTTTTTTGGTGCTTGCTGCTTAGGAGGCGCTGGGCTTCTTAGCGGCGGATTTCTTCACCAGTGGGTGACCAATCACTTTGGGAAAAGCGTCAACGAGTGAGTCGGGGTCCAGGTTGATGATGGGGTGACCGGAAAAGTGTTGCCGTAGCGACAGAAACTGGTTCGCTGTGGAATACAGGCTGTCGGCAATGCCGTTGATGGTGTGTGGGGTGATGTCTTGAATGCCCGAATCGGTTCCCTGCAGGTGGGTGGGTTGTCGAACGACCCGGTTGTCGCTATCCACCCGGAAGCTTTGGAAATAGCTGAGGTCTAAACCGATCACGAACACTTGGCGGGGCTCTAAGTGCAGGGCAAAACCGAGCGCTTTCACCCCGGTACTTCCCTGGTAGCCGCGGGGGTGAAGGGGCGAAGTGTTGGTCGACCACCCTTCAAGACTGTCGTTATCGAAATACACGGTTCGCTCAGCCACCGACATGGTGGTGATGATGCTGCGCCAAGTCCACGGCATCACCATTCGGACACTGGGGGTGTCTTCGACCCGCTGCCAGGCTTCGGCGTTGTGGGTTTTTTTGGCGGGGTGGAATACCGAATCAGACCACACCAAAAAATCGGGTGTGATGGTTTTCGCCAGTGGACTGTGAAGGAAATAGTTGGTGGCAACAACGACTAATTCGCCGGCCTTCTGCCGTGTGGCCACTTCACGGGTGTTGATCTTGTCTGCACTGGGCCCACTGGCCAGCAACAGCACCTCTTTGCCCGCCGCGCTGCCCTCCAATTGGCGCATTCCTTGGAGAGCCTCTGCTTTTCCGGAGCTTTGGGCAATGCGCCGGGTCAGAAACAGTGCAAGGACACGAAATTTTTGGAGAACGGTGCGCCAAATCGCCCCACCCGGGTGGCTGTGGGGAGACGAATAGCGCTCAAAGTAACTGAGCGACTCGCTATTGCTGACACGCTCTTTCGATTCTTCAAAGCGCGCCCACGAATCCGATGCCACGAGGTGCCCTCTACTTTCCTCTAAATGACTCGGCGTGTTCCAAAAACCATTGGTAGGTCTCCCTCAGCCCGTCACGCAGCGACACTTGGGGGCTCCAGCCGAGGGCTTCGATGCGGGAATTGTCAAGAAATTTCCTGGGAGTGCCATCGGGTTTCGAGGTGTCAAACACCAGCTCGCCTTCAAAACCCACCACGTCGACAATGGTTTCGGCCAGTTCGCGGATGCTGACTTCTTCGCCGGAGCCCACATTGATGATCTCTCCGGAGTCGTAGTGTTCGGCGAGGAACACAATGGCTCTGGCTAAGTCATCCACAAACAGGAATTCTCGAAGCGGTGTGCCAGAGCCCCAAATGACCACTTCTCTGGCACCGGCTTCTTTGGCTTCGTGGATACGACGAACGAGGGCGGGAACGACGTGGGAATCTTCGGGGTGAAAATTATCGCCCGGTCCATAAATGTTGGTCGGCATCGCACTAATCCAATGCCGGTCGTATTGCTTCCGGTGTGCTTGGACTTGCTGGATTCCGGCAATTTTTGCCACCGCGTAGGCACTGTTTGTTTCTTCTAGCTCGCCGGTCATCAAAGAGTCTTCCGGGATGGGTTGTGGCGCAAACTTTGGGTAAATACACGACGAGCCGAGGAATACGAAACGATCAACCCCGGCCTGGGCGGCCGCATCCATCAGATTCACCTGGATTTGGATGTTTTCGGAGAGAAACTCTGCCGGGTAGGTGTTGTTGGCGTGAATGCCGCCCACCCGAGCGGCGGCATCAATGACCAGATCGGGGGTATTTTTCGCCAAATAGGCGACCACGGCGTCCCGGTCGAGAAGGTTCAGCTCACTGGACGTGGGCGCATCAATCGATGTGACACCTCTGGATTCCAGCTCGCGCACCACCGCACTACCGACCAAACCCCTACCGCCCGCGACAAAAACTTTTGTCTCTGGGCTCACAGAAAACGGCGAATCTGCCGACATTGACAAACCTCATTTCCCCGAATTCTCTGTGGTGTGCACTCACGAGTCTAGAGTGGAGACTCGATTCGGGGGTGAGTGCACGCATGGCCGACCAGGCAGACATTCTCGTTGTCCTCCCCACGTTAGGTGACCGCCCCGAAAAGTTGGTTCGAGCGCTCAAGTCTGTTGACGCCCAACGCCCGGACGTGTCGGTAAGGGTTGTGGTGGTAATACCCGAAGACAAAAAAGATGTCATTGCCCAGGCCAAGGCACACCAGGTCGACATTGTCGCTG
Organism: Pontimonas salivibrio; assembly: GCF_002950575.1. Classification (NCBI taxonomy): domain Bacteria; kingdom Bacillati; phylum Actinomycetota; class Actinomycetes; order Micrococcales; family Microbacteriaceae; genus Pontimonas; species Pontimonas salivibrio. The sequence goes on along the minus strand of NZ_CP026923.1, from coordinate 1,621,161 downwards.
ACCCCGGTACCGGGATGTCGGCGGCGATTAATGCGGGACTTGCGACCCGTCGGGGTGAACAGTTTTATATCTGGTTGGGAGATGACGACTACTACCAACCCGGAGGGTTGGCCACCCTGCGTGACATGCTCCTGGCTGACGATCACGCAGTAGTGGCCTACGGTGCCTGTGATTACGTCGATGACGGAGGCGACGTGTTGTGGACATCGAAGGCCGGGAGACTGGCCTCCGTGCTCATTGGTAAAGGGCCCAATTTGGTTCCACACCCTGCGGCAATGATGAGGTTGGACGCTCTGGAGCAGGTCGGCGGCTACGACGAGACCCTGTCATTGGTGATGGACCTGGATGTGTTGCTGAAGTTAAAGAAGCGGGGCCGCTTTGCCCACACCACCCAGGTGGTGAGTGCCTTTGGTTGGCACCCCGACTCCCTCACCGTGAACGATCGGAAAAAATCGGGCCGTGAAGCCCGAATGGTGAAGCGTCGACACCTGCCCGCACCCCTTCGAATTCTGGAGCCACTGTGGGAATACCCTGTCGGCTGGGCGTCCCTGCTGGCAGCCCACACCTTGAATCGGAAAAGAAATTAAAGACACAACCACTACCCTTGTGGGGTGCCGCGACCTATGCGGCACATGGGCACCAGACGGCCACAGCGGGACATTGCGGTGGTCTCCGGCCTAGATCGCCAGATAGAGGACACGAACAGGTATGGCAACCACGACGAAGAAAGCCCTCATCACCGGAATCACCGGTCAAGACGGTAGCTATTTGGCAGAGTTCCTTCTCGGCAAAGGATACGAAGTCCACGGCATCATTCGCCGCTCCTCGACGTTTAACACTCAGCGACTCGAGCACCTCTACGTGGATTTCCACCAAAAAGACGCCAAACTTTTCCTCCACTACGGTGACCTCAGCGATTCTTCACGGCTGACCACACTGCTTCAGACGGTCGCCCCCGACGAGGTGTACAACCTCGCAGCCCAGTCCCACGTTCGGGTCAGCTTCGATGAACCAGAACACACCGGAAACACCACCGGCCTGGGATCCATTCGACTGCTCGAAGCCATTCGCATCTTGGATTTGCCGTGTCGGTTCTACCAAGCCTCCAGCTCGGAAATGTTTGGTGCCACACCACCCCCACAGAGCGAAGACACCGTGTTTTACCCCCGCTCGCCCTACGGTGCGGCGAAGCTGTATTCGCACTGGGTGACCAAGAACTACCGCGAGGGCTACGGCATGTTCGCCACATCGGGCATCCTGTTCAACCACGAATCACCCAGGCGCGGGGAAACTTTCGTCACAAGGAAAATTACCCGTGCGGTGGCACGTATTGCTGCTGGTGTTCAAGACGAGTTGTATTTGGGTAACCTCGACGCGATTCGCGACTGGGGTTACGCCCCCGAATATGTCCAAGCGATGTGGATGATGTTGCAGGCGGACCAGCCAGATGACTTCGTCATTGCTACGGGCACCGAATACACCGTGGAAGATTTTTTGCGCTTCTCGTTTGAACACGTCGGGTTGGATTGGAAGAAATACGTCAAGTTTGACGAGCGCTACCTGCGACCCACCGAAGTGGATGCCCTGGTGGGGGATGCGTCAAAGGCGGAAAAGGCACTGGGTTGGAAACCGAAGGTTCTCACCCCAGAGCTCGCCACAATCATGGTCGATGCCGACCGCGAGATTTTGGAACATGAAGGTAAGCCGTGGACCGACCGGCTATTTGTGAACACTGCGGGGGCTTAGCTATTGCGTGAGGCACTGCGAACTACGTGGAGCTTTCTCGAGAGAAGGCAAAAGGTTGTCTATGGCGCCCTAATTGCCGGGCGCCTGATGGCAAACGTTTTTGACCTTGCCGGTATCGCCGCAATTGGTTTGCTGGTGATGGCGGTGGCCTCCGGCGAAATCGATTTTGACTTAGGCGGCATCTACCGTCTGCGCATCGACGAGACGCCCCCCAGTTTCATTGCTTTCCTTGTGGGGACCGCGGCGGGAGCGTTCCTGCTGAAGGCGACGTTTAACCTCATCCTGTCGCTGGCACTTGTGCGCTTCATGGCGGGAATCGAAGTGCGGGCGTCTAGAAAGCTTGCCGATTATTTGCTGAGTGGTTCGCTTGGTGACCTGCGCCGGTTCTCCCAGGCTGATATCCAATACGCCGTGAACACGTCAACCGGGGCGATGTATGGCGGGTTGCTGAACAATCTGGCCAACATCATTGTGGAGTCGGCGTTGATGCTGATGATTCTCGCCACGTTCGTCTTGGTGAACCCTGTTGCAGCGCTCCTGGTCAGCGTGTACTTGGTGGTCGTGGTCACCGGCATTCAGTGGGTGATCGGTGAAAAGCTGAAACAGGTGGGGCGAAACGTTAACCAGGGCACGATTGCTTCCACGGGGGCCATTCTCGATTCGGTCGCGAGCTTCCGTGAAGTGGCTGTGCTGAAAAAGCAGCCCTTCTTTTTGAAGCGTTTTAGTGACGCCCGGTGGATGCTCGCGAAAACCAAAGCAACCGAAGTGGTCCTTCGCAGTGTCCCCCGTCTCATCATCGAACAGGGTTTGATGTTGGGTGTGCTGGCCTTCGTGACGTGGCAGGTGCTCGGTGGTGACGTCGCCAACGGTCTGGCTTCTGTCGGTGTATTCGTTGTCGGAAGTGTTCGCATCATTGGCGCAGTGATGCCCGTCCAAAACTCCTACTCCACGCTGAAAACCACCGCAGTGAAAGCTGAGATGGCCCAAAAGCTTCAACAGGAGCGAACAGCCCGGTTAGTCGATCGTGAAGAAACGAAACGGGCGCTCGAAGCCGCACCGCCGTTGGACTCTGTATTGCGCCAACAGCGCGGTGAGGAAGTCAAAGGTCTCGCCATCGAGATGAAGAACGTCGAGTTTACCTACCCGGATGCTGAAGAGCCGGTGGTCACCGACATTGATCTGACAGCTGAACCGGGCGGTTTCATCGCCTTCATTGGCCCTTCCGGGGCCGGGAAGACGACGTTGGCCGACTTGGTGTTGGGTCTCAACATCCCCCAAAAGGGCACCGTGTTAATCGACGGTCGCAATCCTCTAGAAATCAGAGAAAAGCACCCGGGCCTGATCAGCTACGTGCCCCAGAAACCCGGCATGGTTTCCGGCACCATTGCTCAAAACATTGCGTTGGGTATCCCAGATGAAAAAATTGATGAAGAGTGGGTCTGGGAGTGTCTACGCCTCGCCGCACTCGACGAGGTCGTTCACGGGATGCCAGGGGGGATCCACTCGTCGCTTGGTAAACAATCCGATCAGCTAAGCGGTGGGCAGCTCCAACGCCTGGGTCTTGCCAGGGCGCTGTATCCGAAACCGCGCTTAGTCATTCTCGATGAGGCGACTAGTGCCCTGGATGCGGGTTCGGAAGCGGCAGTGTCGAAAAACATTCGTGAGCTCGGTGACCGGGTGACCCTGGTGGTTATTGCCCACCGACTCTCCACCATTCAGCACGCCGACACCGTTTACGTCGTTGACGAAGGCAAGATTATCGCCTCCGGACCGTTTAAAACCCTTCGCAAAACGGTTCCGATGATTGAAGAGTATGTGCGCCTGATGTCGTTTGACGACACCGAATAACACCACACCGGATCGCTCTTGAGTACCGTGTGGCCAGAACACCCCGCACCGTTGGACCTCGCCAACCTGGCAGACGAGGTCCAGTGGCTGGATTCGAGCGAGTCAACGAACACCCACTTGGCGGGGCTTCCTGCGCCCTCAGGCACTCGACTCGCAGCGACCTGGAATCAAACGGCGGGCGTGGGCCGGATGGGCAGGACCTGGATCAGTCCACCCGGTAAATGCTTGGCACTGAGTGTTGAATTGGGACCACAGCTCACCCCCAAGGACATGACCGGTCAGTGGCGAGGATTATTGCCCTTGCTGGTCGGTGCCCACCTCGCGCAGGCGCTTTCCACGGTGGTCTCTGGAGTCACCGTGAAGTGGCCAAACGACGTCCAGATTAATGGCAAGAAAGTTGCCGGCATTTTGGGTGAGATGCCCGCTCCCGGTCGGGTCATTGTGGGGGTGGGAATCAACGTCGGGTTAGAGGACACTGAACTCCCGACAGAACAAGCGACATCCTTGTTTCTCCACGATGTAGAACACCACGATGGGTCAGAACACCACGAGGTAGCACATTGTGAATCTGCTCCGGAGGAGACTTTCTCCGAGGTGGTAAGAGTTTTTCTTTCGGGGCTGACAGCGTCTCTGTCGCGGGCAACCATCGCCATCCCTGGACCACTGTGGTCAATGGTTCGCGATTTAGTGTCCACCATTGGCCAGGAGGTTCGGGTGACCTTCCCCGGCGGTCGTGAAATGATCGGCACTGCAGTGGATCTTGATCAGTACGGTCGCCTTATTGTCCGAACTTCCGCCGGTGCCACAGAAGTCGTCGCGGCAGCTGATATCGAACACCTGCGACCGGCCTAGTCGCGGTGGCTGTAGCCGGAGTGCGTGCGGGTTACGGCCAGAGATCCTGATGGCTTACTAGGCTGTGACTGTGAGTATTCGGGTCGGCGTGGTCGGTGGAGGTCAGCTTGCCCGCATGATGATTCCCGCAGCACAGGCACTCGGTGTGGAGATTCGGGTGTTGGCCGAATCGGAAGGCTCTTCTGCTGGCCTGGCGGCCACCGTCGTCGGTGACTACACCGACTGGGAAACGTTGAGCTTTTTTGCCCAAGAAGTGGATGTCCTCACGTTTGATCACGAACATGTGCCCACCCGCCTGTTGGAGCGACTGGTGGCAGACGGTGTCGCGGTGCGACCCGGCCCCCACGCGTTGATGTTTGCCCAAGATAAAGCGCTGATGCGTGAGCGCCTGTCCGAACTTGATGTGCCGCTTCCCGCGTGGGCTGTCGCAGCCGATACGCACGCTGTTGAGCAGTTTCTTGCCGAGCATGATGGTGTGGCGGTGGCGAAAACACCGCGTGGTGGTTACGACGGAAAAGGCGTTCGAGTGGTCAACACCCCACACGAGGTGGGCGACTGGTTGGCTGCCGGCCCGATCTTGTTGGAGCAAAAAGTCGAGTTTGTGCGAGAACTCGCCCAATTGGTGGCCAGGCGACCACAGGGAGATTCGGCGACATTCCCTGTCGTTGAAACCCTGCAACAAAATGGTGTGTGTGCCGAAGTGGTGGCACCAGCACCCGACGCATCACCCGACATTGTGGCGGAGGCTGCCCGCATCGGGCAGGCCATTGCTGAGGCTCTGGATGTCACCGGAGTGTTGGCGGTCGAAATGTTTGAGACTGCTTCCGGGCAGTTGCTGGTCAACGAATTGGCCATGCGCCCACACAACTCCGGCCACGTCTTTACCGAAGGCGCTGTGACCAGCCAGTTCGAGGCCCACCTGCGGGCAGTGTTGGACTGGCCGCTAGGGGAGACCACCCTTCGACAGCCGTGGGCGGTGATGGTGAACCTTTTTGGTGATGCGAGTAATGAGCGGATCCAGGCCGCGTTGGAGTATTCGCCACACATTCGACCACACGCTTACGGTAAATCCGCCAGACCAGGAAGAAAAGCGGGACATGTGGTGGCTTACGGCGATGATCTTGACCAGGTGAAAACTCTCGCGCGAGGCGCGAGCGAAGCGGGAAGGCAGCACTAATGGACCAGGCCACAGTGAGCATCATTATGGGTTCTGATTCGGACTGGCCCGTCATGAGAGAGGCCGGCGAGCTCCTCAAAGAATTCAAAGTGGACGTGGAAGCCAAAGTGGTTTCCGCCCACCGCACACCACACGACATGGTCGAATTCGCCGAAGGTGCTGCCGCCCGCGGAGTGAAAGTCATCATTGCGGGGGCCGGCGGCGCCGCCCACCTACCCGGAATGGTCGCCTCACTGACCACCCTGCCCGTGATCGGAGTTCCGGTCGCCCTGAAATATTTTGACGGGATGGACTCACTACTCTCCATCGTTCAAATGCCCAACGGCATCCCCGTCGCCACAGTCGCAGTGGGGGCGGCAAAAAATGCCGCCTTATTGGCTGTGCGGATGCTAGCCGCCCACGATTCGGCTCTGCGAGATCGTTTGACGATCTACCAGGCGCGACTCCGAGACGACGTGCAAGCCAAAACCCTGGATTGGTTCTGAAGACCAGGTAACCGGTGGTTGCTTCGCAGAGGCGTCTATTGTTCGGGCTTAGACAGTTGCAGTGCCCGTCCGCGAAGCACCCTCTCCCGAATGGTGAGACCCGCCCCAATTACTGTGCGCACCGGGCAGTAGAGGGGCCCCGGATAGCGCTTTGAAATGAAGCGCAGCGCGCTGTGATGGTGAGCCTGTTGCATCAGGTCGTGGCTACTTTTCGTGGAATGGCCACCCTGATGTACAGCGGTGGCGCCTGGGACATACAGGTTGGTGTAGCCGGCTTCGGAAAGCCTCCAGCCCAAGTCCACGTCTTCGAAAAACATGAAGTAGCCCTCGTCGAACCCTCCGATGGTGACAAAGGCTTCTCGTCGAAGTAGCAGGAACGACCCGGATAGCCAGCCCGATTCTCTGGTCTCATTTCCGCGGTAATCCCCGCGGTAGGCAACCGTCCACGGGTTTTCTGGCCATGCCACACCTAACAGCGCGTGGCCGATACCGACACCAAGAGTGGGCAGGGCCCGCGCGGAAGGATAAAGAGAACCGTCTTCGTTAGAAATCGCGGGACCCAGAGCCCCCACCTTGGGGTGGGAGTGGGCTTCGGTTAATAGCGCCTCGATCGTGTCCGGGGTGACCACAATGTCCGGATTACACACCACCACCCAGTCACAGTCTTCAGGCAGTGCTGCCACACCGATGTTCGCTCCGCTTCCATAGCCTGGGTTTTCAGGACGGTGAATCACCTCGAGTGAGGCTAACCACGGGGTGTCAGGTGGGGTGAGCACTGTGGGGGAGTTGTCGACAACGACCACGGCACCTGGAAGAACCGTTGAGTCCTTCAACGATTCAAGAAAAGTGTCCAACACATCACTGGACTGGTAGGTCACCACCACGAGCCCCAGAGTCATGACGTCGCCCCTGAACGGGGGTCGGCCGCGACAGCAAAGCCGGGGAAAACCTCTGGAAATGCTTCCTGGAGGGCCTCCTGCCACGGCCTCGGTGTCTCCAGACCCGCGTCATTCCAGGCATCGTGGCCCAACACTGACCATGCGGGTCGTGGCGCGGGTCTCACAAATGCATCAGAAGTGGTGGGCTTTATGCGCTCTGGATCGAGCCCCGCAAGGCGAAAGACTTCTTTCGCAAAATCATACCAACTGGTGCGCCCCGAATTGGTGCCGTGGAAAATTCCGGAGCGAATGTCTGAATCAATCAGGGTGCGAATCATCCGTGCTAAATCTCGAGACCAGGTCGGTTGGCCGACCTGGTCGGTCACGACACTCAACGTGTCGTGGGTTTTGGATAACTCCAGCATGGTTCCCGGGAAATGTGTGCCGTGTTTCCCATACAACCAGGCAGTGCGAATGATGAGGGATCCTTCCGGGTAAATCTTTTCGAGTGCTTCTTCGCCAGCAGCTTTCGTCCTGCCGTAGACCGATTGGGGGTTACGGGGAGTGCCCTCCGGGTAGGGGGTGGTGGCATTCCCGTCGAAGACGTAGTCGGTGGAGACGTGAATGAGCCGGGCGTGGTGGGTCGCACAGGCACGCGAAAGCGCAGCAGGTCCTTCTGCGTTAATCCGCATTGCCTCTTCGGGTTCTGCTTCCGCCTGGTCGACCTGGGTATACGCGGCAGCGTTCACGACAACGTCGTGCCCGGCGACTGCCTGGTTCACCGCATCCTGGTCGGTGATGTCCAGCTCTGCCCGGCTCATGGCGGTGAGGTCATAGTCGGCGAGGACAGACTGCAGGTCATGGCCCAACATGCCACCGGCTCCGGTGAGGAGAATGCGAGTCATCAAAGCTCCTGGTTCCCAGACGCTCTTAGAGTGCTGCGCGGGCTTTGAGGGGTTCCCACCAGCCGCGATTATCGCGATACCACTGGACGACGTCGGCGAGGCCTTCCTGGAAATCAACTTCGGGGGCGTAGCCGAGTTCACGAGAAATTTTGTCGATACTGACGCAGTAGCGACGGTCGTGTCCGAGCCGGTCTTCCACGTGGCTGATGAAGGAATCGTCTCGACCGGTGAGACCTAAGAGCATGTGAGTGAGTTCTTTATTGGTGAGCTCCGTGCCGCCACCAATGTTGTAGACCTCACCGCTGGTGCCTTTTTGGAGCACTAGAGCGATACCGCGGCAGTGGTCGTCCACGTGGAGCCAATCGCGCTGGTTGCCACCGTCGCCATAGAGCGGAACGGGGTGCCCGTCGAGAAGGTTGGTGACAAACAGCGGAATGACCTTTTCTGGAAAATGGTGGGGGCCGTAATTGTTGCTACACCGGGTCATCACGGTGTCTAAACCGTGGGTTTGGTGGTACGCGCGGACCATTAAATCTGATGCGGCCTTACTGGCCGCATACGGTGAATTGGGAAGCAGGGGTTCTTCCTCATCCCACTCACCCTCATCAATCGAGCCATACACTTCGTCGGTTGATACCTGCAGGAAACGGTCCGTGCCCAGCTGGCGCGCGGCTTCTAGAAGTTTCTGGGTACCGGCAACGTTGGTGTCCACGAAGATTCCTGCGTCAGACACGCTTCGATCGACGTGGCTTTCTGCCGCAAAGTGCACGATTGCGTCGTGGCCTGCCACATGCTCCAGCAGTGCGGGCATGTCCCTAATGTCGCCTTGGATGAAGCGAAAACGCGGGTGGTTGGCCACCGATTCGAGGTTGGTGAGCGTCCCGGAATAGGTCAGGGCATCAAAGACGGTGATTTCTGCTTCTTCTAGGCCGGGAAGTCGACCACCGAGGGCCATTCGCACAAAGTTTGACCCGATAAAGCCGGCACCACCGGTGACGAAAAGTTTCACGGTGGTACTCCTCAGGTCGGGAACGGGGCGTTCATTAACAGCGCCCCCAGTCTAGTTGCGGAGTTTCCAGGCAGTGTGTGGTGATGCTTTGTCGCCTACTTCCCCTTGCTGGTTGGCGAGTGCCCACGCAGTGATGGGCCAGAGCGTTGGTAGAGTTCGGGGGTGGAATTCGTTGCCCTGGGAATCGCCGGCGCGTTTGAAGTACGAAACGTTGTCCACGCTGACGACCGCGGCGAATTTGCCGAATGGTTTCGCTTCGATCACATCGAAGCGAACACCGGCTATCGCTTCCCGGTGAGGCAAGCCAATGTCTCTCGCTCATCCCGCGGTGTGGTGCGCGGTATTCACTACGCCGAGGTGCCACCGGGACAGGCGAAACTGGTGACCTGCATGACGGGTCGTATTCGAGATGTCGTGGTCGATATCCGCGTCGATTCGCCCACGTTCGGCCAGTGGGAAGCCATCGATGTTTCTGCTGCGGCGAGAAACGCCATGTTGTTGCCCTACGGGGTGGGGCATGCTTTTGTGGCCCTAGATGATGACACCACCGTGTGTTACCTGGTCTCCGACGTGTATACCCCGGATAAAGAAAACGGAATTTTCCCCCTCGATCCAGAAATCGGTATCGATTTCGGGATGCCTGCTGATCAACTGCTGCTCTCCCCGAAAGATCAGGATGCCCCCACACTGAGTGACGCTCACGCTGCGGGGTTGTTGCCCCACGTGAGCGCAAAGGAGCCGGTCAAATGAAAGGCATCATTCTCGCGGGTGGCTCTGGCACCAGGTTGTGGCCCATCACGAGGGGCATTTCGAAACAGCTGATGCCCATTTATGACAAGCCGATGATCTACTACCCGCTGTCCACGCTGATGATGGCCGGTATTGATGATGTTCTGGTGATTACCACCCCGGAATACAACCAGTCGTTTAAAGACCTCCTGGGTGACGGCAGCCAGTTGGGGATGACTATTTCTTACGCCGTTCAGGATGAGCCACGCGGCCTCGCCGAGGCGTTCATCATCGGCGAAGAATTCATCGGTTCAGATTCGGTTGCCCTCGTGTTGGGCGACAACATTTTCCACGGAACAGGCCTTGGCTCATCGCTTCGAGAAAATACCGACATTGAGGGCGGGTTGATTTTCGCCTCCCACGTGTCACATCCTGAGCGTTACGGTGTGGTCGATTTTGACGACCAGATGAAGGCACTCTCTATCGAGGAGAAGCCCGAAAAGCCGAAAAGCAATTTCGCCGTTCCGGGTCTGTATTTCTATGACAACGACGTCGTCGACATTGCGAAAACGATTGCCCCCAGTGCCAGGGGTGAACTAGAGATCACCACGATCAACGAGCACTATTTGGAGCGCGGTCGTCTCCAAGTTCAAGTACTCGACCGAGGCATTGCGTGGTTGGACACTGGAACGTTTGAATCGATGATGCAAGCCAGTGAATATGTGCGCGTCATTGAAGAGCGCCAAGGCCTCAAAATCGGCTGCATCGAAGAAATCGCGTGGCGGGCTGGTTGGATCACCACCGAGCAGCTGCGTGAACTGGCTGCCCCGCTTCGAAAGTCTGGTTACGGTCACTACCTCGAAGGCTTGGTGGATGGCTAAATCAGGCACCCCCCAACCGGTCAGTTGGACCAGGACCTATTTCCGCGATGTGTTCAACTCGGGTGAGTTGTTGTGGAATCTCACCCAGCGTGAAGTGCGCGGAAAATATAAGCGGACAGCTCTTGGCCAACTGTGGAGTTTGGCCAACCCCATCGCCGCCATCATCGTCTATACGTTCATTTTCTCCGTCGTGTTCCAAGTGCCCGCCCAAATTGGCGACCCGAGCGGTTTAGACAACTACGCGCTGTGGTTGGTCTGTGGGCTGTTGCCGTGGTTGTTTTTCCAGTCGACAATCACCCAAGGGGTGCGCTCCATTGTCGACAATTCGAGCCTCGTCCAGAAGGTGTATTTCCCGCGTCTGGTGCTACCACTGTCACTGACAGGTGCCGGAGTAGTGAACTGGAGTTTTGAAATGGTGGTGCTGGTCATTGCACTGTCCATTTTTGGAGCATTTGTGTTGCCGTGGCTGCCGATGGTTGCACTGTTTATGTTGGTGCTCGCCGTTTTTGCGGCCGGGTTGGCGATGATTTTGGCCATCGCGAATGTCTTCTTTCGGGACTTGGCGTACCTGTTGACCGTCATCTTGCAGTTTTGGTTCTATCTCACGCCAATTTTGTACCCAATCTCCTTGGTGGATAACCAATCTGAGCGCTGGGGTGGCCTACTGGGTACGCCTGTCACCCTGGCTGACGTTTACCGGCTAAACCCCATGGAGCCTTACGTGTCAATCTTTAGAGACTTGCTGTATCACAACACCTGGCCCGCCCCATCGGCAGTGATTGCCGCACTGTTGTGGGCGTTGGGTACTTTCGCCCTGGGTCTGTTCTACTTCACCAAAACGGAGAAAAGATTGGCGGAGCTGATATGAGCGAACCCGCCGTCATCGTCGACGATGTCTCCAAAAAATTCCGCCTCTACCATGAGCGAAACCAGACGCTAAAGTCTGCGGTCATGCGCGGGCGCACCTCCCGTCACGACGAATTTTGGGCGCTAAAAAACGTCAGCTTCGATGTGGCCGCCGGCCAGACCTACGGAATTATCGGCAGTAACGGATCCGGTAAGTCGACACTGTTGAAGTGTTTGGCGAAAATATATTGGCCCACCTCAGGATCCATCACCTACAACGGCAAAATGGCGTCCCTGTTAGAAGTGGGCTCCGGTTTTCACCTCGAGCTTTCGGGCCGGGAAAACATTTACCTGAACGGCTCCATTTTGGGGATGTCGAGAAAGGAAATCGAGTCGAAACTCGACTCGATTATTGATTTTTCTGGTGTGGAGCGTTTCATCGACCAACCGGTCAAAAACTACAGTTCGGGCATGTATGTCCGGCTGGGTTTCTCTGTCGCCATCCACGTCCAACCCGACATTTTGGTTGTTGACGAAGTGCTCTCCGTGGGTGATGAAGAATTTCAACAAAAAAGTTTCGCCAAATTCTTAGACCTCAAAAAAGAAGGCAAAACCATCATTTTGGTGAGCCACGCACTCGACGTCGTCGCCGATATTTGTGACCGGGTGTCCTGGATCGAAAAAGGTGTACTACAGACGTCCGGTGTTGGTGCTGACGTGGTCGCTGCTTACCGCGCTAACGCTGAAGACTGAGCCGCGACTACCGGCTCGTCGCCAACTGGACGGTCCTGGCTGTGGAGTCGAAGAGCCTGGTCGGAGGCCTTCGTGGCGTAGACCACGACAATCCACGCCACTGCCGCGAAAGCTATCGAGCCGATAAACCAGACCGACATGGGGGTGATGGCAGATTCTCGAAGACCAAACCACCACCATTCGCGGCCGGCGTTTAGATCAAAACCACGCTCGTCAAGACCCGTCGTGTAACGACGGATGTTGTGGTGGAGCGCCACCGAGTTGGCAATCGCGAGAGCTCCAGCAATCCACGCCCGCTGCGAGAACTTCTGGATGATCCCCGGTGTGCCCTCAGAGCGCAGAACAGCAACCCCTAAGAGGACGACCAGTAGTGGTAGTCCGTAGCGGGACTGGAATCCGGCACCGACCAGGAAACCTGCCTGCTGGAGGATAAACAGCGGATACACCCACATCATCGCAAGAATCACGAAAGTGACGGCGCGCACCCTCCACGTGGAGCCGGTAATGCCGAGGCCCAACAGGGCGATAAACACCCCAAAGGCAAGGAAAGCGACGAGTTGGGGCATGGGGGTGTCCAACCACCCGAGCGACCCCCACGGCCAAATTCCAAAAGCTCCCATCCACAGCCCGGGGACTTCGATGAAGTTGTGCCAGAGAAGCTGCCAGTCGAAGGGTTCACCATCCCCACCGACACCTTCAGTGAGAACCCCGATGGCACCGCCTTGAACGAACAACCACCCGACGGCGGCAAGAGCACCGACAGCGGGAATCCAGAGCCGCTTCACCAACTGCCTGAAGGGTGCATCGGTGACAAAAATCGCGAGACCGGCGGTGGCAATCGCAAAGAGTGTGGCGTCAGTCCTGGATGCGACTGCCAGCAACACGAAGACGAGGAACATTCCCCCCAAAATCCACTTGCGATAGTTCGTCGATTCCAAATACCCCAACAGCGCAATCCAGGCCGAGCCGACACCAATCAGCGACCACGAACTGGGGTTCGTTGACGGAATGATGAACATCCCCAAGGGGATGAGTGTCGCCATCCACGCCCACGCGAGCGGGCTTTTCAACCGAATCGGAAGTAACCACCACAAGAGCACGTTTAAGCCCACGAACAGTGTCGCGCCCACCATCCGCATGGTGAACACGCTGGTGTCCACATTGGTGTCAGCAAACTGGTTGTAGGTGAGGAAAAAACCGGTGGGGTAGTTCGCTTTCGATTCGACAATGTTGAGCCGGTTGGTCATCGTCTCACGGTCATCAGCGGTCGTCATTAGCGGCTGACAGGCAGCGCTCGCGGTCGGATCTTGGCTGAAACACCGTGCCTCAATCAACGCCGTGGGAACCATTTTTCGGTTGCGCCGCTCTTCCAAATCACACGGACTCCCAGGCTCGGCCGTGGTGCACCAGATCGATGCCAAATGGAAATCAGAGTCCGGTTCCGAACCGGAAGGTGAACTCATTGCCCAGGCGCCAAGGCTCACCACACCCAACACAAACACGAGGATCGCCCCAGCGAGCCTGCTGTGGCGAAGTGACGCCCACACAGAGCCGATACTCACTGCGGTGGGAACGGCTTTCCGCCTCGGCCCGGTGACCTCATCGGATGCGCCACTAGTCGACTCTTCTGGTGAATCTTTCTCTGTGCTGTTCACAGCGGCGTCCGGATTCGACACAGCGTCACTGCCAGAATTAGCGTCAGGGGTTGATTCGCCGTCAGGGTTCGAAACAGCGTCAGGGTTTGAAACAGAGTCAGCGTTGCGCTCGGTCACAGGGTGGTGTCCTTCCCACGTGGCTCCTGCCACACGATATTAAGAGCCTAGCTGGCCCAACACGTGAGTAATTCGAGGGGTCATGGTTGCTGCCAGGTAGTGCTCGCCCACGTGGGCGAGTGCCCGCTCGGCGACTCTGTTCCTGTCAGGAGTATCGGCGAGGGCCTCGAGCAGTACCTCTGACCACTGGGCGGCATCGGCAAGGTAGCCGTTGTCGCCGGGGGTGATGGTCTCGGTGAATACGGGCGCAGGGGAGGCGACCGTGGGGACGCCGACCGCTGCGGCTTCAAAATACTTGAGCTCTGATTTGGAGTGCGCGAAGACGTTGTGCTGGATGGGGGAGAGGTTCAGGGTTACTTCGGCAATGGCTCGCTGCAGGCCGAGGAAGTCCATGAACGGTAGGCGCTCAATGCGTGTGGAGAAATCTTCCAACGCGGCGGGAATATCTAAATACCCGGCGATGCGAAGCTTCGCCTGCGGGTAGGCCTCCAACACCGCTCGCAAGCCCTCTGTGGCGATCTGGTAGTCGCGGTTGTGTGATGCGCTGCCAGAGAAGTACCCAATGATCGGCGCTTCGGCGTCGGGCTGGAGAGCCTCACTGCGAAGGGTTTCGGAATAGTCCCACTGTTCGTGGTTTAAAAAGTTCGGCAGAACCCACACCGGGACATCAAAAGTGTCTTCTAGCTGGCCTTGAAGGAACGACGTGGTGGTGATGATGCCATCGACCAACTCGAGGCTTTCTCGGATGCGACCGACCACACCCACCCACTTTTCGATCCGGCCGTAACGGCTCAGACCCTGTTGAAGACTGGAGACCAGTAACGGGGTGGATTCGACATCGAAAATGTTGTCGTCTAGGTCATAGAGCACCGGGATGCCCCTGATCCGGGCCTGGCGCACCAACCGGTCGACGTGAGAGTCGTAGCGCACTCGCACCAAGACGAGAACATCTAAATGGTCGACCAGGTTGTCAATTGATTGCAGGTCGTAGAGAAAGAAATAGCCTGCGGAGAATTCTTCAGAGTGGCTGTTGAGTGCCTGGACCATGTTGTAGCAGCGGTAGCGGAAGGTGCCAGGCTCCGCCCGCTCATACACATACCCCACACGGGTGGTGCCCGCTTTCAGTTCCCGAAGCCGCTCCACCAGAGTCTTCTCCCACGGCATGGCGGCCAGCACCCTGTAGCCAGAAGTGCTCACGCACTGCCTCCCATGGCCGCCAACACTGACGCGGTCACATCTTCCCAACTCGTTGACGATGTCGTGGGTGTGGCCGCTCCTTGAAGGAGGGCACCAACAGCATCGACGACACCGTCAATGTCGCTTGCACTGGGGCTGCTGTGTGGGGTGGCATCTATGCAGGAGATGCCGTGGGCGCCCAATTCGTCGAGGAGAAGCGAGCCTTCTGTCCCTGCTCTGAGGACTACCGCTTTGTCCACGCTGCCAAGCGCTGTAGCCCACTGCTGTGGGGTGGAGGTGGGTTGTTGGCCGGCGAGCTGTGAGCCGAGCAGTGTCACGGGCGCGGTATCTAAACCGATGAACACCACCTCGACAGTGTCATCTGAAACCCCGCGGGCGAGACACTCGTCAATGACCTGGACGCTTCTGGACACGAGGCTTTCGGGTGAGGCCTGATCGACAATGACTCCCAGACGGGACCCGCCCTTTGTGCCCTCGGGGAGAGACATGAGCGCCGGAAGCGAATCGATTCGTGTCTGCTCACAGGCCAGATCCGATGCGTCTACTGCCCCACCGATCACGACGGTGCGTGTGTGGGGATCGGCTAAGGCTTGCTCGGCGAGGAGTCGAAGTTCGCCCGCGGCGAGACGCTGTGGTTCGTGAGCGCCGAGCACCCAGTGCAAGTGGCGTGCGGGAACAAGGCGAGCCAGGGAATGGTAACTACTGACCGAACTGGCCCACCAGTGTTCGCCTTCCAGGGTGTCAACATCGTCGGTGTGCCCGGGTTCGCGTCGGGCAATATCCAACAGCGGTCGCTTATCGGGCATGACGGCTTGTAGCGCCGCAGAGATATCTGCGGTGGGAATCGTGGTGCTTCGCACCACGATGCGAAGGCTCCAGCCGGCGGCGGAGGCAGTCTGAGCCGCCAGAGCTAATAGTGGGGTGTACCCCAGGCCAAGAAGCTTCGGGGTGTGGTCGTCGATGACGACGCTCAGCCTGGAGCCTGGTGTCCCCGGCACGGCAAAGATGGGCAGGGGGCTGAGTTCAGGGTGGAGCGATTCGCGCAAAATTGCCCCAGATTGGGTAGCCAAACGGCCCTCCTCTTTTCCGTGTAAGACGTAGTGCATGAGTGGGTTAGCGCCAGAGCCTCGGACATCCCGGTAGCGCTCCACGTAAAAACTCGTGTCAAAGCGTGGCGAGGGGTCCAAGCCTTGGTGCCAGCCTCGAATCAGGTAGTGCACAAGAGCTGATGGCCACAGCCTGGCCTCCACACTGTGTTGGCGATACCAACGTGAGTCAAAGAGTCCAGAGTCGTTAATGGCCTCTCGCAGGTGGAGAAAATTACCCAGCCTGGAGCGTGCCTGGCTGTTATCCATAGCGGAATCCTCCCACGGTGGGCAAGCCTGAGACCGTAGGGTAAGTATGGCAGGTCCCCCACCCTCGGCTGGAATGTGAGTATCTGATGACGAACCATCCCCTGGTGAGCGTCGTCTTAGTCAACTACAAAGGTGTCGATGACACCCTTGTGGCCATTGAGGGTCTTCGCGGTTTGGACTGGCCCAAAGACGCTCTCGAGATTGTGGTGGTCGATAACGCCTCTGGCGATGACTCGCTAGAAAAGCTCCGCCCCATCGCTGACTCGAGCGCTGATTCGAGCACCGATTTGAGTACCGGCTCGATCACCCTGGTGGAATCGGCTGAAAACCTCGGCTTTGCGGGTGGCTGCAACCTGGGTGTGAAAAACGCACAGGGCGACGTCGTCGCCTTTTTAAACAACGACGCCAAACCCGACCCCGGGTGGTTGACCCACGGCGTCGAAGCGCTTTATCGCACCCCCCAAGTGGGTGCGGTGGCGAGCCGCGTGTTGGACTGGGAAGGCAACACCATCGACTATGCCGGTGCCGGCCTCACCTGGTACGGGATGGGGTACCGGCCCCTGTCTGGCCACCCGGCGTCGAGAAAAAAAGAAGCCACTGCGGGTCCGGTGCTCTTTGGGACCGGCTCAGCCATGCTGGTGCGAAAAGACGTTTTTGATGCGTTGGGGGGCTTCGATGAGGACTTCTTTATGTTTTTCGAAGACGTCGACTTTGGTTGGCGGTTAAACCTCGCCGGGTGGGTGTACCAGTACGAACCCGAATCGTTGGTCTTTCACAAACACCACCAGTCAATGACGAACATCGGTAGCCACAAAGAAGAATTCCTGCTCGAGCGAAACGCTCTCGCCTGCCTCTACAAAAACCTGGGTGAAGAAAAACTTCGCACCGTGTTACCGGCGGCGATGATGATGTCGGCCAGGCGAGCCGTCACCAGGACCGGTGTGGACACCACGTCGTTTGATATTCGCCGCAGTGACCCCGAACCAGAAGCCGTGGACCCTCTCGCGTTGGTCCCGCTCTTTGCCACGGATCAGTTTCTGGAAATGCTGCCCGCACTCAAAGCCAAACGCCAACAGATTCAAGCCTCGCGGGTGGTCTCCGACAACTGGATGTGGAAGCTATTTGGCGAGCCGGAAGCACCCATGTCGACAGAGCCCGGGTACCTTCGTGGGTATGACCATTTGCAGGCGGCCTTCGACGTGGTGAGTGATCCCCCCACAACGAGTGTGCTGATCATCACCGGTGATCCACTCGGTCAAAAGCTTTCCGGCCCAGGAATTCGCGCCTGGCAGATGGCTAGAGCGCTCGCGCCCAGCCACGAAGTGACCCTGATGACCCTCACCGAACTGGGGGATGTCGAACACACCGGATTCGACGTCGTCCACGTCACACCAGGTGACAACAAAGCGTTTAGCCCCTGGGAAGCCTGGGCCGATGTGATCATCTTCCAAGGCCACGCCCTCGACCTTTTCGATGCCCTCCAGCGCAGTACCAAACGGCTCATTGTCGACATTTACGACCCGATGCATATCGAACAACTCGAACAGGCCAGACACCTCCCCGAAGACCAATGGTCGGCCCACGTCGCCGACGCCACACAATCCATCACCGACCAGCTCCGCCGGGGTGACTACTTCCTGTGTGCATCAGAGCGCCAGCGACATTTTTATTTGGGTCAACTGACCACACTGGGTCGGGTAAACCCCCAAAGCTACCGAGACGACCCCCACCTGGAGCGGCTCATCGGTGTCGTTCCGTTTGGAATTCCAGACGACGAACCCACACACGACGCCGACGTGTTGCGCGGTGTCGTGCCAGGAATCGAATCAGATGACCTGGTGCTGATTTGGAGTGGGGGACTTTACAACTGGTTCGACCCCCAAACACTGATACGCGCTGTTGCAGAACTCGCCCATAGGCAGCCGCGGGTGACACTGTTCTTCCAAGGCACCAAACACCCCCACCCTGGGGTTCCCGAAATGCCCATCGTCGAAGAGTCGAGAACACTCGCCAAGCAGTTAGGTGTGTTGGACAGCCACGTGTTTTTCAACGACTCCTGGGTGGACTACACCACAAGGCACAACTACCTCCTTGAGTCAGATGCGGGAGTATCCACACACCGCGCCCACCTTGAGACGACCTTCTCGTTTAGAACCCGAGTGTTGGATTACCTGTGGGCGAAGCGACCCATGGTGCTCACCGAGGGTGACCATTTCGCGGAACTGGTGCAAAGGGAACAGTTAGGCATTGTGGTTCCAGCCGATGACGCGACTGCGCTCGCTGACGCGCTGGAAAAAGTTCTCACGGATGAGGCGTTTCGGAAAAAAGCCATCAAGAACATCACTCGCGTTCGAGAGTCCTATCGCTGGCACCGTGTGCTCGAACCATTGCTTGGTTATGTTGCCGGTGTCGGTCACCCCGACGAGCCGGCCCCCGCACCGCGCGAAGGCACCATGCGTTTCTCCCCACTTCGACCCAGAAAAACTCGTTTTCGAGCTGGCGATATTGGCAGGGGCTTGCAGCGTCTGACCCGCGGGGAGTTCCGCCTCATCCTTCGGGCCATTAAACGCCGAATCGTGCCCCGATCGAGGTAACAAAGGTGTCTGACACCCCCACTACTGAGTCCCAGCGTTCTGATCACCTGAGTCTCGCTGTGGCGATGGCCACTTACAACGGTGAGCTTTTTATTCGCCAACAGGTGCAGAGCATTCTTGGCCAAAGCCGCTTGCCAGACGAAATAGTGATTTCCGACGATCACTCCACTGATGACACGGTGTCGATCGCCAAAGCCATGGTGGAGGGTCCCTGCAAGGCGGCTGGGATCACCCTCACCGTCGTGACACACGACCAGCCGGCAGGCGCTGCCGCCAATTTCGCCAACGCCCTGAAGCACACAACCGCTGATGTGGTCGCGCTGGCCGATCAGGATGACTGGTGGCTACCCCACAAATTAGAAACCCTGGCCGCCCATTTTGAGGCGCTACCTGACCTGTTGATGGTGCACTCTGATGCTGACCTAGTCGATGAGGAAGGCGAAAAAAAGGGTCTTCGGGTTCTCCAAAGCCTGCGGATGACGACGATGGAGCGAGTCCACCTGGTCTCTGGTCGGGGTATGAGGGCGCTGGTGCGAAGAAATCTTGTCACCGGGCAGACGGCACTGCTAAGACGCGACCTCATCGATCAGGCGGGTCCCATCCCGGAAGGCTACGTGCACGATGAGTGGTGGGCTCTGGTGGCGGCAAGCCAGGACGGGCTGTTGCTTGACCCGCGGGTCTTTCAGCATTATCGCCAACACGGTGGCAATGAAATTGGTGCCGAAAAGTCTGGTCTTGTGCGCCTACGCGAGCGATTTGGTGAACCCCAAAGTGCTTTTCGGGTACGCCATAAGACCAGGCACACAGGTCTCGCTGAATACCTCGAATCCCCGGCGTGGTCGGGAACACCGCAAGCCAAAAAGCTTCTGATGGGACGTATCGCCCACTATGCCTGGCAGGAAAGCCTTCCCGCTTCGCGGGGGGCGAGGCTACTACCCATCATCTGGCACTACCTCACGGGTGACTACCGCCGTTACCGCAGGGGCCTCTTTGACGCACTTCGGGACCTGTTTCAGCCTGGACAGTAGTTCAGACGTTGGGCGAAACACGCCTTCAATCCAAGGTTTAGGGTCTTATCGGCCTTACCGTGGCTTTCGTGAAGAGATTTGTGTTGTCTGCTGCTGGGCTCCTGCTCGGAGTGCTGGTCGCTGTGGGTGGCTACCCGCTTAGTGGCTTGAGCGCCCCGAGTGCTTACGCATCCGAGCCCACCCCGGATCTTCAACACGCAGCAACCAATGGCACGACCGTGGTGGGCGCTGACTCTGAGGGCACCCTGTGGTGGTCTGATGGTGACGGCGCTGATGGCACCTGGGTCGACTCCGGTGTGGCGCTTGGCAAAAATGGTGTGACGTCTCTGATGTGGACCGGTGAGCGTTTTATCGCGACATCGTTTTTCTCTTTTGCCAGAAGCGATGATGGTAAGGACTGGACCATTCGGGTGTTCCCTTTAGGGGAGGCGTTTGATCCGGGCGACATCATTTCGGATGAAGAGTTTTTCCAACGCGGCTCGATGAGTGCAGACGAAATTCAAGATTTTCTGGACAGCAAGATCTCCAACTGTCGTGACGACTATGTCTGTCTGAATGAATTCACAGAAGACACGTTCGATCGTGACCAAACGGCGCTCTGTCAGGCGTATGACGGCAAGGACGATGAAACCGCCGCGCAGATTTTGTACAAAGTGTCTGAAGCGTGTGGTGTCGCCGTCGAAGTACTCATCGTCTTGCTGCAAAAAGAAATGGGTCTTGTCACCCACACCTGGCCATCTAGTTGGCGCTTCGATAAAGCCACCGGGTATGCCTGCCCCGACACGGCACCCTGCGATGAGCGATACTTCGGCTTCTATAACCAGGTCTACAACGCCGCGAAACAGTTCAAACGCTACGCCAACCCTCCCGGCACCAGTCGCTTTTTCACCTGGTACCCGGTGGGCAAGCAGTCAAACGTGCGCTGGCACCCCCGCTCGTCTTGTGGCACCTCGCCGGTGACCATTAAAAACCAAGCGACCGCCGGTCTGTACTACTACACGCCCTATGCTCCCAACGACGCGGCCATGGTGAACCTCACCGGCACGGGTGATTCCTGCTCCAGTTATGGAAACCGCAACTTCTGGCGCCTCTACAACTACTGGTTCAACCCCACCAAAGAATTTGGTACGTACATCACCAGCTATGACGACGCTTTGCTTGCCGTTGATGGAGATGGCTACCTCGCCCGCTCCACCGACGGGGTGAACTGGTTGCGGGTCGGTCGTGTGCCCGATGTGGGTGGTGCGAACCGGATTGCCCAGTTTGGCCAGACCGATGAGGGTCGCCTCGCGGTGTTGACCGCCAAAGGCGAGGCGTTCCACACCGACGACATGGACGACTGGGATTCCTTGGAAATTGTTCAAACCAGCGCGCCACAAACTTTTGTGACCAATCACACGGTCGCCTCGGGTGACACGGTGTGGGCAATTGCTAGCCGTAATGGTGTCAGTGTCAGCAAAGTGGTGGAAGAAAATAACCTGCCCGGTGATGGGTCTTTCATCCGAATCGGTCAGCAACTGACCATCACCAAAACCGGTGAGGTTCCCCAGTTTGAAAGCCCCATCGAGCCCCACGCCTCACACGTCTCGCTTTCCTCACTGGGAATAGAGGATCAGGCGGCCACAACAGTGAGTGACGATTCCGGTGATTCAAGCGAGGACTCCAGCTCGGAAGACACGAGCTCGGAAGACACGAGCTCTGACGATTCTGGTTCTGAAGAATCCAGCGAGGAGAGCTCGTCGAGCGCGAACCGCGTGTTGCAGCCTCTCGTTACTCAGCAGGGGGACGCGGACAAAGTGTATGTGGTCAAACGCGGTGACACGTTGATTCGAATTGCTTATCGAAACGGCACGACCGTGTCGAAACTTCGGGATGACAACAACATTCGAAACGTCAACTTCATTGTTATCGGCCAACGCCTCATTGTTGGATCGGACTCCCAGGAGCAAAAATTCCACAAGGTGGAAGCAGGCGACACGGTGTCGTTGATTGCTGAGCTGCGGGACGTGTCAACCACGACAATCCTCGCGTTGAACTCTGACCTGCAAAGCAATTCCACCCTCGACGTGGGCTCCCTCGTTCGAGTCGAGTAGGCAGCAGCGAATCAGACGACGTTGGCCCTCGGAGGGGTCAACGTGTGGGTCCTATCGGGT
The DNA here is from genome assembly GCF_002950575.1 of Pontimonas salivibrio. Taxonomy (NCBI): domain Bacteria; kingdom Bacillati; phylum Actinomycetota; class Actinomycetes; order Micrococcales; family Microbacteriaceae; genus Pontimonas; species Pontimonas salivibrio. The sequence goes on along the minus strand of NZ_CP026923.1, from coordinate 1,598,953 downwards.
TGAGGTTTTTTCGTCCATTTCGGCCCGCAGCAGAGCAATTTCGCGGGCCAGGTCAGTGTTGGTTTTATCCATGGAGAGCATTCGTCGATATTGGTGAACGATGTAAAACATCATTGCGACGATGAACAAATACAGCAGCAGGTCGGAGCCTTCTTTCACACCCAGTAGTGACGCGGTGGTGAACAGGAGGTCGGGAACAATGACCAAGATTGCCCCACTGATGAGGGCGAGAATTAACACTAAGCGACGCACTGCTTGGGTCTTGGCACTCGGTTTGGATTTCAGCAGGTAAAAGCTGATGAGGATCAGGGCGATGAGCAGTAACCACTGTGAAGGCATGAGGGGTTCCTCTTCTAGCGGACAATCAGGTCGAAAAGAATGTTGATGGAGTTCAGAAGCGACTGGCCTTTGCGCTTCGAGTACTCGGTGTAGAGGACCTCGACCGGGTATTCCTTCCACTTCATTTTGGTTTTTGCGAGCTGGTGGACAATTTCTGTGGCATGGCTCATCCGGTCTTGGATGAGGTTGACGTGTTCCAGGGCGTCAGCCCTGATCACTCGCAAGCCATTGTGGGCGTCGGTGAGTTGCAGGCCCGTGACCACCCTGGTGATGAGGACAGCAACTTTTAGCACCACTTTTTTGGCAAAGCCCGGTTTGGTGCGCTTGTCAAGAAAACGTGACCCAAACACAATGGCGAGGTCTTTTCGCCTCGCAAAAGCCAACATGTCGACCACATCAGCTACTCGGTGTTGGCCGTCACCGTCAAAAGTGATCAGGTAGTCCATGTCGCCCTTGTTGCGCGCCCAGGTGATCCCCGTCTGTAGGGCAGCACCCTGACCCAGGTTCATGGGGTGGGAAATCACTATGGCGCCCGCCTTGCGGGCAATATCAGGGCCGTCATCGTGGGAGCCGTCATCGATGCAGACCACTCGGTCAAAGTGTTCCCGCAATTCGGTGACGACACCGTCAATGACCGATGCCTCATTGAACAGGGGGACGACAACAACACAGCGCGGCTCTGTGAGCGCGGGCTGTGATCCAGTCCTACCGGTGGGCACGCGCCTATTCTCCCAGAAACCCTGGTGTTGGGGGGATTAGCTGACTTAGACGGCTCGTCGAAGTTTTTGGCGGGGGCCTTCTTCTGATTCGTAGACGCGTTTGATGCCATCACCGAGGGCCGATTCGATGACCCGAACGTCACGCACGAGGCGGGTGAGACCGGTGGGCTCCAAGGAGGCACCGTGATCTGTTCCCCACATCGCGCGATCGAGCGTGATGTGACGCTCGAGGGCGTTCGCCCCTAACCCGACGGCAGCAAGTGAGACCTGAAGGCCCGTTTCGTGACCCGAATAGCCCACCGGGACACCGAAGCGTTCACGCAGTGTGTGAATCATGCGGAGGTTCGCTTCCGCCGGGTCCAGAGGATAGGTGGAGGTGGCGTGCATCAACACCAAATTGTCTGTTCCGAGAGTTTCCACCGCGGTGTCAATCTCGTCCATGGTCGACATTCCTGTGGAAAGGATCAGCGGTTTACCGGTTGCTTTGAGTGCTTCGAGTAGCGGAATGTCGGTGACGGAGGCGCTGGCAATTTTGTGGGCAATGACGTTGTGTCGTTCAAGAAACTCCACGGAGGGGACATCCCACGGTGAGGCGAACCAGTCAAGGCCCTTTTCTTTGCTGTAGCGGGCAATTTCGGTGTATTCATCGTCACCAAATTCCACGCGGTGTTTATATTCCAGGTACGTCATGGTGCCCCAGGGGGTTTCCCGTTGGACGTTCTTCTGCGCTTCGGGTGTGGAAATGTCGGGAGTGCGTTTTTGGAATTTGACCGCTTGGCAGTCAGACACAGCGGCAACGTCAATAAGTTTTTTTGCCACGTCAATGTCGCCATTGTGGTTAATGCCAATTTCAGCAATGACATAGCTGGGGTGGCCGGGACCCACCATGTGGTTCCCAATTGCTACCGCTTTTTCACTCATGACCACCCTCATCTTCTCTTTAGGATCAAATCAGCTAATTCTCGCACGGCTCCACGTCCGCCGTGTGACTCCAGGACCAGCCGAGCGAGCGGTTTCACGTCGGGGTGCGCATCCCCGGTGACCACCGGCCACCCGACCACGCCCAATGCGGGTGCGTCATTGACGTCATTGCCGAGGTAGGCGACGCGTTGTAAATCAATGTCGTGTGTTTTTGCCCACTGGGTGAGCGCAGTGGCTTTGTCGTCTTGTCCTTGCAGGACGTCGACTCCCAATTTTTTGGCCCGTGTAGTGACCACAGGGTTTTTTTCTGTAGAGAGAATCAGTAGAGGAATTTCGGCTTTCTTCAGAAGAGTGATTCCATAGCCGTCTCGGCGACTCACCCGCACACTCTCCACACCGTCTTGTGTGACGAAGACGTGGTCGTCGGTGTGAACACCGTCAAAATCGAACACGACAGCGTCGATGGGTCCAACGCGGGTGGTGGATTCGCCTGACATGGCTAATTCACGGGCGAGTTGTAGGTCCTCCTGGGTGTCAATTTCGAGAGATTCCCGCCGACCCACTTCGACGCAACCAATTCGGCCGTGAAAACGAGAGCCCGCTGTGCGGATGCCCTGTGCCCGGAAAAGGTAAAACGCTCCCGTTTCGATGACCCGGTGGGGCAAATCTTGACGTCGGGGTCTGGAGCTTGCTTCGTGACCTACGGGGACAAATTCCCCACCGCGCTCTTCCCAACGAAAACCGTGATCTTCTGTCGCCGAAAACACTGCGTCGAACCGACCCGATTTCATCATCGTGATCGCCTCATCCAAATCCTTCGGGTCAATAAAAGGGCTCGTGGCCTGGATGAACACGACAACGTCGGCATCGGGAATTGATTCGAGGGCGTGGAGGACAGCAGATTCGCTGCTGGCTTCATCACCCGAGATCTCTGGTGGCCGATTGATCACTGTGGCGCCATTGGATTGCGCGACAGACGCAATGCGTTCCGTGTCAGTCGACACGAAGACCCGGTCGATGCCTCTTGTCGCTAGCGCGCTTCTTATGGCTCTCGCGACAAGTGGCACCCCGTAGACAGGCTGCAGGTTTTTATCGGGAATCCCTTTTGAGCCGCCCCGGGCGGGAATGATGGCGACTGTGCTCACTCGCTAAGACTACCCGCACCACTGTGCTGTGCCCCGAAAATCGCCCTGCCAGCCTGGCCGGGTGAGAGGGACTGGCCGGGCTAGGCTAAATCATCATGAGCCTGACCGGTGTGGCTCCCTGGCTTTCAGCCAATCTGGGGCCTGTTCTACAGACCCGACTTCCTTTGGGTGCGCTATTGCACGCCCAGTGGAAAGGCGGTGTTTTTGGCCGCTACGACGTCCTCCTTCGAAGCCTTGTGGCTCAGCAACTCCTGCGGGATAAACCCCCCACACGCGCCACCAAAGAAACCTCCTGGTACCACACCATGCAATCACTGCGGGCCAATAAAGACACCTTGGTGGCCTTTAAAGACCTAGCCCGAGCGGTCAAGGACGTCGGGTTGGATCCCGATTTTCCGATCGGGATTTCACCCCGAGGCAGCCTGCTGGATGGTGCCCACCGTTTCGCCATCGCCCTAGCGCGCAACGAAGCGACGATTGCTATTGATGTGCGCATGTCGAAAAGGCTTCGGCCCTTCGAGCGGCGCTGGTTTGTCGACGCGGGCTTGCCCGAGCAGGCCCTCTTGGCAATGGACGCCGAGCTTGACCGGGCGATGGCCCACACCGGGGTCGACACCATTGTGGTCACGCCCAGTACTTCCCAACCCACCCGCTCATGGTTGGCACCACTGCTTCCCGCGGGCATGAAAGTGGTTCGAGAATGGTCAGTGTCGCTACCCCAAGCCGAGGTGAGCGAATTGGAGCGCATCATGCGCGACATTCCGTGGCACGAAAAGGCCAGTAAACGCCAACCGGCCAGGACAGAGCTTCGTGAAGGTTCACTCGAGGTGGTGCGGTTGCGCTTAGCGCACCACCAGCTGGAGCGTATTAAGAAGACCTCGACTGCCAGGGACATCGTCGCGGCCGAGTTTGAACAATCCCTTCGAGACGCCATCGGTCGAGTGGCCGTGGTGGGCCAGACCTACCAGCACAACCGTGGTGCGCTTAATCTTCTCAGCCGACACGGCTGGCACCATCAGGCGGGGACCACATGGCAATAGCGAAACTGAGCCGAACCCTCGCCCACTACCCGTGGGGAGGAAGCGGCGCCATTTCGGAGCTTTTCGGGTGGAGCGCCTCAGACAAACCCGAAGCCGAATGGTGGCTGGGTGTCCACCCGGTGCGCCCCAGCACCCTGGCTGCTGACGGGGGGCCATTGGCGCAGTGGTTGCAGCGCTACGACGCGCGTTCCGATTTGCCCTATCTGTTCAAAGTCTTAGCCCCCACCATGCCGCTGTCACTGCAGGTGCACCCCAGCACCGAGCAGGCCCACGAAGGCTACGACCGTGAAGTTCAACAGGGGGTCTCACTTGATGCCAGTAACCGGTTATTCAAAGACCGTTTCGCAAAACCGGAACTCGTTGTCGCCTTAGAGGGAGGCTTCCACGCCTTAGCGGGTGTGCGCCCTGTGACCCAGACGATTGACGCACTCACTGAGCTTCGAGGCAGAAGCGATGCGCCCGCCGTCGATGACTACATTTCTCGCCTCGAGCAGGACGGTATTGCGCAGACACTGGGGTGGTTGTTGCGTGGCGGCGAAGATGTTCTGGAGTTGGTGGGTCAATTGGGTCAACTCGCTGAAGCACCAGTTACCCAAGGTGACCGTGCAGAGGGCATGACAGGACACAACCCTGTACGCCTCGCGACCGACACCATCTTGCGCTTGCAGAAACATTTCCCCGGGGACGCGGGAATCGCCGTGGCCATGTTGCTCCACCGGGTAGACCTCGACCCCGGCGAGGCACTGTTTGTTGATGCGGGAGTCCCGCACGCTTACCTCGAGGGCTACGCCGTGGAATTAATGGCCCCCAGTGACAATGTCCTCCGCGGTGGTCTCACCACAAAACACGTCGATGTGGAGGCGTTTTTAGACGTGGTCGTCTTGCAGCCAGGCGATGCGCCACGCCTGACCCCAGAGGTGGATGATTCCGGGGTGAGTACTTATCGACCGGCCGGTCACGGTTTTCAGTTGTCCAGGTTGCACGGCAGTGGGCTTCAAGAGCGCATTACGCTAAGCGGCCCCAGCATCGTCTTATGCACTGCGGGAAGTTGGCAGGTGCGTGGACCCCGTGGATCGATTACCGCGAGCCGCGGTGAAGCCTGGGCGGTCAGCCAATCAGAATCACCGCTCACTTTGGAAGGATCAGGTGAACTGTGGTGGGCCAGTCCCAGTGAGGTCCGACAGCAGGTCTCACAGCAGGTGCCACAGTAGGAGCACCGTACACGTCGGCCTTAGTCGACCACTGCTGATTCCGGTGTTTACCGCGCGGTGTCGTTGGCTGTGCCGGCGCGTCTGGCTTCTCGTGTTGCCTTCGCCCACAGTCTCCTGGGTAGGCTCGGCATCATGAAATTTCTCGTCACCGGAGGCGCCGGATACATCGGTGGGCATACCGTTTACTCACTAGTTAACGCCGGTCACGAGGTCGTCGTCATCGACGACCTCTCCTCTGGCCGGGCAGAGGTCCTCCCCGAAGGGGTCGTCCTTGTTCGTGGGTCGGTGACGAACCCAGGTGCACTCGATGAAGCGTTTAGCCACCACGTGGACGGGGTAATTCACTTCGCCGGGTTTAAACACGCAGGGGTAAGTGTCGAAAAACCACTCCTGACGTACGACCAAAACGTTGTCGGGATGCTTCGACTCTTGGAAGCTATGGAGCGCGCCGGTGTTGGACACATCGTGTTTTCTTCCACCTCCGCCGTCTATGGCGATGTGGATGCACCGGTTATTCATGAAGATGCGCCCAAAAACCCAGCCTCGCCTTACGGTGAATCCAAACTGGTGGGCGAGTGGATTTTGCGCGACCAGGGTGTTGCCACGGGCCTGAAACACTGTTCGCTTCGGTACTTCAACGTGGTGGGATCCGGGGTGCCAGGTATCTATGACACCAGCCCCTACTCGTTGCTGTCTATGGTGTTCGCCGCGTTGGGTAGGGGAGAAACCCCTGGAGTGTTTGGCACCGACTATGACACCCCGGACGGCACCTGCATTCGCGACTACATTCACGTGCAAGCGCTCGCCGACGCCCACGTCCAGGTGGCTGAAAAGCTTGTCTCCGGTCAGCCCCTGCAGGGCGCCTACAACCTCGGCAGCGGCACCGGTTCAAGCGTGGCGCAGATGATGACCGAAGTGGCGAGAGTCACGGGCATTGACTTTGAACCCGAAGCGTGGCCCCGCCGGGCAGGCGATCCGATGAAGGTTGTCGCCTCCGGTGAGGCCGCAGCCCGCGATGTGGGATGGACCATGCAGCAGTCGGTGGCGGAAATGGTCAGCTCCGCCTGGCGAGAATATTCCGCCGCTCACGGCGTGTCGCGGAAATAATTTCGAAATAGGGTTTACCCCACAGGCACCAGGCCAACCGGCTATTTACCGGGTTTTAATTGAGGCCAACCCCTCTCACCTTCCAGTGAAGCTTGAAAAGACCGGCGTTTTCGGACTTGACGCGGAGGTAATTACACCGATGTAATACTGGAAGTGCCGTGGCCTGTGGCGGTAACAGTAAAGGAGTAGAGAGTGGCGGAATTTCGCAACTCAGTCCCGGACAACTGGTTTGTCGACCCGGTTCAACTGGGCATCCCAGGAGTCCGCGACCACGATGACGGGGCGTTGGCGTGGCAGGCAGATGCGCTGTGTTCACAGACCGACCCAGAAGCATTTTTTCCCGAAAAAGGTGGCTCCACCCGGGAGGCAAAAAAGATTTGTCAACAGTGCGAAGTGAGCTCCGAATGCTTGGAGTACGCCCTGTCTAACGACGAGCGTTTTGGCATTTGGGGTGGGCTCTCCGAGCGCGAGCGTCGTCGCCTGCGTCGGCGCGCCTAGCGGGGAGATGCGCCGCCGGGTCCACGCCGTCGTCATTGCCCGCAGGCGCGGCGATCGGCTCATCCAGACCCTTGAAGCTCTGCGCGCCCAACGGTTAAGCCCCGATACCACCGTTGTGGTGGACCTTACCGGCGATGCCTCCTCCGAGGAAATGTTCCGCGAACAACTCGGGCGAGACAGTACGGTCACCATCGTTCCCGGCCGCCTGGCAATGGGCTGGTCGGAAGCGCTCAATGTCGCCCGCATGACACTTCCCGAAGACGGATGGATGTGGGTGTTGCGCGATGACACCACACCCCAAGACGACGCGCTCATGCACTTACATTCAGCGGTGGACGGGGCGCCATCGGTAGTGGTGGCAGGACCTAAACAGCGCATGACAGACCATCCTGGATGGTTGCGCGAATTTGGCGAAACCATCACCGTGTGGGGTGAGCGTCAAGCCATCGTCGACCGTGAACTCGACCAGGGTCAATACGACCGGATGAGCGACGTGATGGCTGTCGGAGACGCGGGCATGCTCATCCAATTGGGAGTGTTCGACGCGTTAGGGGGAGCAGATCCCGCACTTGACCCCCTCGATGCTCCTCTCGATTTGGGAATCCGCGCCCGACTCGCCGGACACCGCGTCATGGCGGTACCCCAAGCGGTCATATTTGTGGAACGCGGGCCCGCTGATTGGCGCGCCGGCAAAGACCTTGGCAGTGCAACCATGTTCCGCTTAGATCGGGCGACTTGGCTCTACCGCCGCTTTGCCTACAGTCCTTGGTGGGCACTCATTCCCCTCGTTGTGGTGGCTCTGCCTGGCGCGTTGGTGCGCTCGGCGTGGCAATTTGCCACCAAACGGCCCGATCTGGCCGTATCCGAAATCGTCGCCACCCTCTACGCCCTCTGGCGCCTGCCCCAAGCGATTGTTGCCAAAATGCGCTTGGGCCAATCAAAATCGGTGAGTTGGGCGGCCATCGCCCCGCTTCGAATGTCGCCCGGCGACCATCGACGCCGCCGGCAATTGCGCGCCGAAGCGCGTTTTGCCTCCGCAGAAGAATCCGCCAGGGCTCTTACCCGGCCGGCCTTCTGGCCTGCTGGCGCCTGGCTGATTGTGGGCTTAGCAGCGTTAGGGGCGCTCATTTCAGGCCCGCTGGTGGGCGCTCGCGCCCTCGTGGGGGGAGGACTGTTGCCTCTGGCGACCTCCATCGAATCGCTGTGGGCTGAGGTCCGATGGTTACAGCCTTACACAGTGGGTGAAGTGTGGGGCCAACAGCTTGTGCCCGCTGATCCGGCGAATCTGGTGCTGGCCCTCATCGGGTCCCTCACCTGGTGGTCACCCTCACTGGCATTAGTCGGTTTGTGGTTTGCCGCACCACTCATTTCCGGATTAATCGCCTGGTGGGCGGGTTCCCAATTTTTGCAACGCCAACTGGCCACCACCGTGTTTGCCGTCGTATGGGTCCTGCAGCCGACATTCATTCTGGCTCTCACCGAAGGGCGCTGGCAGGCGGTTGTCCTCCACATGGCCCTGCCGTGGTTGTTTGCCACGATGTTGACCGCGCATACCTCCTGGCAACGGGCAGCGGCCGGTGGTTTTGCCACTGCGCTGGTCACCGCACTGGCCCCCGTGCTGTGGCCGGCAGTCCTGGTCGGCTGGCTTGTGGTGATTCTCGCGAAGGGGTGGAAGCAGCCCGGACGTGCACTGCTGGGAACCCTGCCCTTGGCGCTTGTCCCCGCTCTCGTGTGGTGGATTCCCCGCTGGGCCGCACCCGGAGAAATCGGCTTAGTCGAAGGTTTAGGGCGATTTCTCGCCGACCCTGGGGTGGCACAAGCTGCTGGAGAGGCTAACTGGTGGTGGTACCTGCTGGGCTGGCCGGTAACCCCCACTACTGCCGAGCTTGGTGGGGTGAGCTTCGAGCTCAGCACGATCGCCCTATGGTTGGCCATTCCTCTCGTGGCCCTAGCGCTCGCGGTCTTCTCGACGCGACGTGGTGATATCCAGGTGGCCTTGGGTGCTTTTATCTTCGCCGGTCTTGTGACCGCAGTGAGCGCGGAGGGGATTTCGCAGGGGTATTTGGGTACCCAACTGGTATCCATCTGGCCGGGCAGTGCGGTGTTTGTCATTGTCTTAGGCCTGGCTGCTGCAGCGGCGTCCACTGTGGACGAGCTTCAGCCGGAATCGTTTGCCTGGGGTGCTGGTGTGGGTGCACGGCGAGCATCCGCCGGGGTCCTTTCAGTTGCTGTGGTTGTGACAGCGCTCGCCGCCATCACCCCCCTCGCCGGTGGTATCTGGGGCGATCAGTCAGTCGTGCAGGCTCGGGCCGAAGCGCGCACCGTGCCGGCCATCGTTGCGGCCGAGGCGCGTTCACATCCCGCTCAAGGCACGTTGATTATTACCCAGGGAGCCACACCAGAAGTATTCGAGACCTCCATCGTGCGCGGGGTGGGCAACACTCTTGAGCGGCAAAGCTCTCTCTATCGTCAGCGACCAGTCGGCACCGACAACTTGGCAGCACAGCGCGCTGCGCTCGTGGCCACCATCGTTCAACCTACTAGCGCTGACCCGCGTGCCAGTCTTCGAGATCTCGGCATTCGCTTCATCTTGTTTCGAGGTGACCCCGATAGCGATGCGGCGTTAACGATCGGACAGCGTTCCTACTTCATCCAATCTGGCGCCACCGACGAATCAGTCCTCTTTCAAGTGGACCTCGGCGACCCCGAGGTCCCCGAAGAAATCCCCCCCACCCCGAGTCAGGCCCGAGCGGATGGCTTGTGGCTGGTGACCTGGCTGCTGTGGGGTGTGTTGGCACTGCCCACCGAACGCACACCCCGTCGACGCTCAGAAGAGGGCGACGACGCGTCCTCCCTTCAGCGAGTGTTAGATGAGGACACCGATGACTGAGCCGAATTCGACCAACCCCGATACGACCAACCCCGATACGCCCAATCAGGCGTCCGATGCCGCAGCCCGTCAGGGGCAACACGGTCTAACAGGTTCGCGGGGTCTTGGGAATAGCCAGGCACCTTCAGTGGCTCGTATTGGCTCAGCAGCCTTGGGGCTTATCCTGTTGGCGGGTTCGCTTGGGGCTGTGAGCCAAAACATCCCCCAGTCGGTGGTGTCAGCGCTACCGGGCCCAGCCACCACCCTTCAGCCCATTGCGGCTACCGCGGAGGCACCCAACCAGCAGGTGATTTGTCCCGGCCCCTTCCTGACATTCGTCGCCCAAGAAACCACCCCCCGAGGTTTTTCCGACCCCGAGCTGACCCGACTGGGTTCACAGAGCACTGAAGTGACCCTGGAGTCTGAAGACTTTTTGCAGGAATTTGCGGGCACTGACGGTGACCTAGCGCCTGCACCCGTATTTCTTGAGCAACCCGCAGAAGCAGGCTTTTTGGGAGCAGCCAGTAGCGCTCGAATTGACAGTATTTTCGCGTGGGGTCTCGCCGCCCAAACCTGCCAAACTCCCGTCTCGGAGGGGTGGTTAGTGGCAGGGTCCACCTCAACCGGTCGCCAGGGAGTCATTTCACTGTCTAACCCTGGCTCGGTGCCGGCCACCGTGGATCTTGGCGTGTATGGCCAATCTGGTCCGGTCACTGCGCCGGCCGGGCGAGGAATTTTGCTCCAGCCTGGCGAGCGTCGCGTGTTTAGCCTCTCGGGGCTCGCGCCCGCCGAGGAGTCACCCGTGATTTCGATGCGCAGTGCCGGAACACCGGTCAGTGTGACCCTGCACACGGCACTCATTCGAGGGCTGGATCCTGACGGTGCGGACCTGGTGGGGCTTCAAGGTGCACCCTCCACCCTCCGGGTGTTACCCGGTATGTGGTTGGAATCCGAAAATGCTCTCGCCCGGGTGAGTGGCCAAGACGGCTATAGCGATATTGGCCCGGTGTTGAGGTTGTTGGCGCCGGAGGTCGACGCTCAGGCTGTGGTGCGGGTGATCCGACCGATCGCCGGTGATGTGGTCAGCGAAGTGTCGCTCGAGGCGGGACGAGTATTTGATATCGCCTTGGACACCCTCGGCGAAGGCCACGCCGCTGTCGTGATCGAATCTGACCAACCCATTGTTGCGGGCGTAAAACACTCCAGTGTGGGTGATCCTCGGACCGATCTCGCCTGGTTGCCCTCCGCCCCACTCATTAATGGACCGGGCAGCGTGGTCGTGCCGGGCGGACCCGATGCGACTTTGCACGTGGTCAATAACGCTGACCAACCTGGAACGCTGAAGTTTGCCCGAGTCTCCGAAGACGGTGAACAGGTGCTCGCTGCGGGTGAGATTGATCTGCCCGCACAGGGGCTCAGCGTGCGCAGCCTCGGCGGAGGGGGCGGGGCATACATTTTTGAATCCGATGTCGAAGTGGCTATCGGTGTGGTGTTACGTGAGGACGGCGAGTTGGCCAACCTTGTCGCCACACCACCACCGGCTGCGTCGCCTGAAATTCTCGTCTACGCCCGTTAGCGATCCCGCCCCGGTGCGAGCTGCCAAGGGTCCATGCCGGTAAGTTCCGCTACCGCCCGAATCACCACCGATTCGACCACCATGCGTTCAAACCAGCGGTCTTCTGGATGGTGGTGACCGAGGCGTTCAATGGGTAGGCGAAAAAGGTGGACGGTGTTGGCGGCTTTATCCACCCTCCAGCGGGCGACACCCGGCAGTGTGGAGGGCTGGTCGGGCATGGCGTGAATGACGAGGATTGTTTCTCGAAGCTGTTCTGGGGCCACCTTTTTCAGGTGTTCCATCATGGCTTCCACAATGTCGATGAACGCATCCGAACGGCGTCTCTTTGGAGCCAAGAGTGGTCCCACCACCAGCGACCGGCCCGGTCGGCGGCTTCGACCGTGGTCGGCCAGAAGGGGCGAAGATTGGCTGCGCGTCATCCCTCCACGCTAGTGGCGTCGGCGCTAGCCTGGGGCATCATGCGTGAGCGACGACCCATCGAGCGTCGGTGCAGCAAAATCAGTTGCGAACAGACCGCACAGCACACCCTGACCTATGTGTATGCCGACCAGGAGGTCGTGATTGGGCCACTGGCCGTGCAGGCGGAACCGCACTCTTATGACCTGTGTGCTCCACACGCCACAGCGTTGACAGCCCCACAGGGCTGGCAGGTGGTGCGCTACCGCCCGGAGCCCGATTTCTACTGAGTAGGCTGGCTGGGTGTCGAGCCACGAGTCACTACCCGAGTCACTACCGGACGGGTCCAACAACTCCATGGCCATTTCTGCCGTGGACGCAATCGTCAAAAGCTACGACATTCGGGGTGTGGTGGAAAACCAACTCACCCCACTCGTCGCCTACGCCTTAGGGGTTGCCGCGGTAGCGGAGCTGGGCCTGGAGGGTAAAGGTTTCATTGTTGGACACGACATGCGACCCAGCTCGCCCGAGCTGGCCAGAGCGTTGGAAGCGGGTGCTCGCGACTCCGGCGCGAATGTGCGGTCAGTGGGCTTGGCCTCGACTGACATGGTCTATTTCGCCTCCGGTCGCTTCGATGAAGCCGCCGCGATGATTACCGCCAGTCACAACCCTCCCGAATACAACGGCATCAAGTTTGCCAAGGCGGGCGCCAAAGGCGTCAGCTTTGATAACGGGTTATCGGGTATTCGCGATCGCGCCAAAGCGTGGTTGGGCAAGGACATCCAGGTCACCATCCCCGCGGAGCCTTCAGGGGTGACCGACGTGTTGATTGGTTACGCAGAGTTTTTGCGCAGCCTGGTGGACATTTCGGATGGTCGCCGCCTGAAGGTGGTTGTCGATGCGGCAAACGGGATGGCCGGTTATACGGTGCCGGCCGTGTTGGGCACTGGCGTGGGTTTAGACGAGCTTCCCCTCGACGTTGTTCCGCTCTATTTCGAGCTGGATGGTACCTTCCCGAACCACGAAGCAAACCCATTGGAGCCCAAAAACCTGGTCGATTTACAACAGGCTGTTGTGGCCCACGGCGCGGATGTTGGTTTAGCGTTTGATGGCGATGCGGATCGGTGTTTCGTCGTTGATGAGAGGGGTGAGCCGGTGAGCCCCAGCGTGGTCGGGTCGATTGTCGCCAAACGAGAAATCCGGAGGGTGCGAGAAACCTCCGGTGAGGACACCCCCACCGTGTTACACAACCTGATTTGTTCGCGTGTGGTGGCTGAAACGATTGCCGCCGAAGGCGGCATCCCCGTGCGGACTTCGGTGGGCCACTCGTTGATTAAAGACGTGATGGCCAGAACTAATGCAGTGTGTGGTGCTGAACACAGCGCCCACTACTACTTCCGAGACTTTTTTGGCGCCGACTCTGGCATGTTGGCGGCCCTGCACGTATTGGCTGAGCGCGGTGCTGCGGATGTGCCGCTGAGTGAAATTGCCAAGGACTACATGCCCTACGTCCAGTCGGGGGAAATTAACACCAGGGTGAGTGACGTTCACGCGGTGGTCCAGCGCATCGAACAGGCTTTTGATCAGCGGGCCACCATTGACCGCCTTGACGGGTTGACTGTCACAGGACCCGGTGAAGGCCCCGCAATGTGGTGGTTCAACGTTCGAGCCTCCAACACCGAACCCTTACTTCGGCTCAATGTGGAAGCAGGCTCACTGGACACCTTGGACGCGGTCACCTCAGAAGTTCAGGCACTGATTGCCGCAGAGTAGCTCTGCCGAGTAACCCTGGGTAACTCTGCGTCACGGGGGTCGCACGCGGCATATCTAGGCGAAGTGTTTACCTTCAGTGACGACTCTGTCAGCTTTCTGGTGGCACAATAGGAAACATGTTGACTGCTACCCCACTCCAATACCGCGTCGCCGACCTTTCTCTTGCTGAGTCAGGCCGCCACCAAATTCGCCTCGCCGAGCACGAAATGCCCGGCCTGATGGCTCTTCGTGAAGAGTTTGGTCCCCACCAACCCTTAAAGGGTGCCCGGATTACTGGTTCGCTGCACATGACCGTGCAGACCGCGGTCCTGATCGAAACCCTCGTCGCACTCGGTGCTGAGGTGCGTTGGGCGTCGTGCAATATTTTCTCCACCCAAGACGAAGCCGCTGCGGCCGTAGTGGTCGGAAACGGCACCGTCGACGACCCTCAAGGTAGCCCCGTGTTTGCCTGGAAGGGTGAAACCCTCGACGAATACTGGTGGTGCACCGAACAGATTTTTGACTGGTCGGCTCACGGCCACAACGGGCCCAACATGATCTTGGATGACGGTGGCGACGCCACCATGCTCGTGCACAAGGGTGTCGAATTTGAGGCAGCCGGTGCGGTTCCCGAACCCCAAGCGTCTGACCCTGCCGAATGGCGTGTGGTGTTGGGTGTGTTGGCAAAGAACCTCGCTGAGGCTCCAGGTAAGTGGACCGAAATTTCTGGCGACATTATCGGCGTCTCGGAAGAGACCACAACAGGTGTGCACCGCTTGTACGAATTTTTCAAAGCCGGCTCACTGTTGTTCCCGGCCATCAACGTCAACGATTCGGTCACCAAGACGAAGTTTGACAACAAGTACGGCATCCGCCACTCGTTGATCGATGGCTTAAACCGCGCCACCGACACCCTCATCGGCGGCAAGGTCGCTCTCGTTGCCGGCTACGGTGATGTGGGTAAAGGCTCTGCTGAGTCGCTTCGCGGTCAAGGTGCCCGCGTGATTGTCACCGAAATTGACCCCATTTGCGCCCTGCAGGCCGCGATGGATGGCTACCAGGTCGCCAAGTTGGAAAGTGTCATCGACCAGGTAGACATTTTCGTGACCTCGACGGGCAACAAGGATGTCTTCACGCTCGATCACCTTTTGGCGATGAAGCACCAAGCGATTGTCGCCAACGTGGGGCATTTCGACAACGAAATCGATATTGCCGGTTTGGAAAGCCTCAAAGGCGCAACCAGCATCGAAATCAAGCCCCAGGTGCACGAATGGCAGCTTCCCAACGGTCGCAGCGTGTTGATGCTAAGCGAAGGGCGTCTGATGAACCTCGGTAACGCCACTGGCCACCCGAGCTTCGTGATGAGTACTTCGTTTGCCAACCAGGTCCTCGCACAAATCGAACTCTTCCAGTTCCCCGATGCGTACCCCATTGGTGTGCACCTGTTGCCGAAGAAACTGGATGAGAAAGTTGCCAGGCTCCACCTCGATGCTCTCGGTGTGGAACTGACCGAATTGTCTGACGAGCAGGCCGCCTACATTGGTGTGGCAAAGGAAGGCCCCTACAAGGTCGACCACTACCGCTACTAAGCGTTATCCCCCGGTTCCCCGGGGGATAACCGGTGTAGGCTCATGCTCCATTAGGTTGACCCGCAGTGGCCGGAGGTGAGGGACGTGGCGAACATTTTGGTCGTCGATGACGATCTCGCGCTTTCGGAGATGATCAGCATCATGCTGCGCGGTGAAGGCTTCGACACCTTCTTAGCCCCTGATGGCCAAACCGCGCTCGACCAGTTAGCCACGGGTGCGCCTGATTTGGTGCTGCTGGATGTGATGCTGCCAGGGATGAACGGCGTCGACGTCTGTCAAAAGATTCGTGAAGCCAGCGGAATTCCCATCATTATGTTGACCGCAAAATCGGATTCGTCCGATGTGGTGCGCGGTTTGGAATCGGGTGCCGACGATTATGTCGTCAAACCGTTTAACCCGAAAGAACTTGTCGCCAGAATTCGCACAAGGCTTCGACCCGCGCAAGAAACCCATCACACGGAACTTCGAATTGCGGATGTGGTCATTGACGTACCCGCCCACGAAGTGCGGCGAGCGGGTGAGCGGGTCAGTTTGACCCCGCTGGAGTTCCAACTCTTGCTTACGTTGGCGCTGAAGCCCCAACAGGTGTTTACCCGTGAGGCACTGTTAGAGGAAGTGTGGGGCTATCGCTATAAGGCAGATACCCGGCTGGTGAACGTGCACGTCCAAAGGTTGCGCTCAAAAATTGAAACCGATCCGGATCATCCCGTCGTAATTGAAACGGTGCGCGGTGTGGGGTATCGCTCGGGGGCGCTTTACAGCGCTGAGGGGTTGACCCAGGCCGAATGATGTGGGGCAGCCTTCGTTGGCTTCGCCGAGCACTGGCCAGTCCCCTCCGGCTCTGGCGGGTGTCACTACTCACCAGGACTGTCGTGGTCGCGGGGTTGCTCTCCGGTCTGGCGGTGACCGTCATCGGTGGTTACATGTCGCTCACCATCCAAGACAGCCTTTTTGAGTCCCGCCGCGAACAAATTGTGGTGGAAAGCGTGCGAACAGGCACACAGGTCCAGTCACTGTTTGACAATTCGGTCACCCAAGCTGGCACCATCGACGTCGAAACGGCGAACTCATCAGCACAAACCGCCATCCGCACCACACAGTCATCGCCCGGCGCGGGAGGTTTTGCCATTTTGCGAACACCTGGACAAATCACCGACCAGACGATGACCTCCACGTCGACTGCCGGTTTAGATATTTCCGTCGTGTCCAGTCAAATTCGACAAGCTGTCGTTCAAGACCCCTCTCGGGTGCACTACCAGTCGGTGGCACTGAGTGATGGGGCGGGGGCGATTCCTGCGTTAGTGACCGGTTCGGCTATCCAGGTCCCCAGTGCCGGACAATACGAGCTGTACATGGTCTATGACCTTTCCGGGGTGCAGGCGACGCTGACGTTGGTGCAACAAACCCTTATTGTGGGCTCCATCCTCCTTGTGGTGCTCATTACCGGGGTGACCTGGCTGGTGGTGCGCTTGGCAATCGGCCCTGTGCGCATCGCTGCCCGCACCGCGGAGCGGCTTGCCGAAGGGTATTTGGAGGAGCGCATCGAAGAGCGCGGTGAAGATGTGATCGCCACCCTCGCCCGGTCGTTTAACAAGATGGCTGACAGTATGCAGTCTCAGATTGTTCGATTGGCGAAACTGTCCCAACTCCAACAACACTTCGTCTCCGATGTGTCCCACGAACTGCGCACACCCTTGACGACCATCCGGTTGGCTGCCGATGTTCTTTACGACAAACGAGACGAGTGGGAACCCCAATCGCGCCGCAGTATCGAATTATTAGTCGCCCAAATTGAACGCTTTGAGCTGATGCTCACCGACCTACTCGAAATCAGTCGCTATGACGCTGGCGCGGTGACGCTCGATCGTGACCAGGTCAACCTCGTGGAACTGCTGGAGGATTGCTTGGAACAGTTGGCCCCGCTGGCCAACCAACGAGGTTCTTCCCTAGTCCTAGAAGTTCTCGGTGGTTACGGTGATGTGGAGGCAGACTCGAGGCGGGTGCGGCGGGTGTTGTTGAACTTTGTTGGTAACGCCATCGACCACGGGGAAGGCAAGCCGATTGTGGCGTTTGTCGATTCGGATCAAGACACCGTGTCGGTCGCAGTTCGAGACTGGGGTGTGGGAATGACGACGGAGGAAGCTGCCCGAGTATTCGATCGTTTTTGGCGGGCCGACCCGTCCCGCCAACGCACCACAGGTGGTACCGGTTTGGGTCTGGCTATTGCCCAAGAGGATGCCATTGCCCACGGCGGGTTTATTGACGTGTGGTCGGTAGCGGGAGAGGGAAGCTGTTTTCGACTCACCCTGCCCCGCCGTGCCGGCAAAGTTGTCACCCACTCACCGTTGCCTTTGCCTCCAGAGAGCGACCACCCAGATATTGGCACCACGGTCCACTCCGGTCCCGCTCCGGATGCAAAGCCCAGCGACAGGCGAGAGGGCGGCACTGTTTCGGTTAACCCTGAGGTGACCAGTGCAGCGGAGGTTACTCCGTGATTCGCCTTCGACGCCTCATGCGCATACCGGCAATCCTGCTCGGTGCCGCACTGTTTCTTGCCGGTTGTACCCAAATTCCGTCAGCGGGGGATGTGCAGGCCGTTGACCCACAGTCCGTGGTGAGCGACGATGACGTGGATTTTCTGCCACCTGGACCCTCCACAGGGGCGAGCCCCAGTGACATCCTTCAAGGTTTCATTGCCGCTGGTGCTGCAGCTCAAAACAACTACCGGGTGGCCAGAAGCTTCCTCACCGCCGACTTCGCCGATCAGTGGAATCCCAACCAGTCAGCACTGATCCGACAGGGTGAGTCGCGCATCATCGACCAGGGCTCTGCCGGCGTGATCTACGAGGCACAAATTATTGCCAGTGTTGATGATTCGGGTCGCTATGAAGCGGCCGCATCACCCACCACTCAAGAGTTGGAATTTTCCCTGGAGCAGAAAGACGGGCAGTGGCGAATTGCGTCTGCACCCGATGGCATCATTCTCACGGACACGGCTTTTGTGGAAGCGTTTGAGAGCTACCAGCTCTACTACTACTCGTCGGACTACCGAGAGTTAGTGCCGGACCTGCGGTGGTTTGCCTCCCGAGGTGACGTTCTCACGAAAGTGATTCGGGGTTTGCTCGATGAACCCTCCTATTGGTTGGGCGGTGGTGTGACCGCTTCAGCATTCCCGCCTGGTACCCAATTGGTGCTCTCGCCAGTGCCTGTGGTCGACGGTCAAGCACAAGTCGATGTGAATGAAGCAGTGGTGGATGCCAATGCGACCCAGCGTGAGCGAATGTTGCTGCAGCTCACCACCACCCTCTCGCAAATTTCGGGTGTGTCCGATGTGGTGATCACCTACAACCAAACACCGATTCGTATTGTCACCACCGATGAGAATCAACCGGTGCTGACCTCGGGGCGTGACCCGAGAAGCCTCGTCGTTCGGGGCCTCGATTTCGGTTACCTTCAGGCGGGGCGCATCGACAGCATTGAGGGCCTGGAGCAGGCCATCGTGTCGCTCAGGCCCGAGAAAGTCTTTTTCAATCAGTCCCTGCAACAAGCCGCAGTCCTCGGCGAGGAAGGGGTGTGGCGGGTGACCGAGAGTGGGGCCAGTGATGAGCCGTGGGATGTGCGAGAAGGCCTCATTCGGCCTTTCATTGACTCCTGTGGGTTCACGTGGTCGATGACACAAACTCCAGGCGAAGACGCGCTTCGGGTGTTCCCCAGAGTTGTGGTTGATCCGGAGACCAACCTCACAGTGTTACCGGTGGACCTACCGATTGAATCTGGCGTGGTGACGATGGAAATCGCTCGCGATAACACCCGACTGTTGTTGCTGGTGCAAACCGACCAAGGCGTTCGGGTGTTGTTGGCCGGAATCCAACGTGGGCCGGACTGTGAACCATTAGGTCTGGGTGAGTTTGTTGAGTTGAGCCCGTTAGCGAATACTGCTGTGGATGCCGCTTTTGTCGACGACACCACAGTGGCCGTTGTCACACGCGATGGTCCAGCAGGTGAAGTAGTCCTTCAAGATGTCAACGGGCGAGTGACCTTGGCGGGCCGACCGGGCGCCCCCCACACGTTGGTTGCCGGAGTGGGCGGCGTGTCTGGCCTTCGACTGCTGAGCGAACAGGGCACCATTTTCCAACCCCGGGGTAACGGTTGGCAATCCACCGGTGAGCGTGCGAACGTCCTCGTCACCCAACGCTAAGCGGGGGAGCGGCCCCACCAATCGGCATCGACGGTCTGAGAGCCTTCCGGTCGGGAGCCACGCCGAGCGCCTTCTCGCAGGCGGCTGTAGGCCACCTACCGCCCTCTGACCGCCATCCACTCTGTGTTTCTTCCGTTGCCCACCCCCGACCACCCCGGTTGTCTACAGAGGGGCCCTATTGAAGAGCACCCACCAACTGCTGGCGTTGGAGTACTTGATCGGGGTGTTGTTCACCACAGTGTTGCCGTGAACAGTGAATCGATTGCTCGCGCGGTGGTGAACATTGTGCTGCCGGTGTCGTGTGTGGGGTGTGGGGAGCCTGACACGCAGTGGTGTTCCCACTGTGCCGCCACTTCAACACGCCACCACCAGCCCACCCTGGCGTGGCGGCAAGCCCTATGGGGCACTCCAGTGTGGTCTGTCGCCGACTATGAGGGCACGTGGCAGCGGGCAGTGGTGTCCTGGAAAGACCGTGGTGCTAGTCGGCTCGCCACACCCTTGGGACACCTGATGGCGCAGGTGCTGGAGCGGCTGAACTTCTCCAGCGATCGACTGGTAGTGCTTGTCCCCGTACCGTCATCTCTGGGTGGGTGGGTTGCCCGAGGGGTTCAGCCCACCCTCGCACTGGCTCACGCCACTGCCCACGCGTGGAATGGCACGCATCAGGGTGTCGCTAGTGGCAGCTCACCCACGGAGAGTTCATCGGGTCAGGCTCTCCCGAGGGTGATCGTGGGGCAGGGGCTCCGTCGAGGGGGAGGTCTGTCACTGCTTGGACAGTTTTTTTCTAGGCCCCATCGAAGGAAACGGCGCTCCAGGAGCACCCGCTTGGCTAAGCCTTCACGATTTGTGGCAAAACGCTGGCTGAAAGGCCACCGGGTTGTCTTGATCGACGATGTGCTCACCACGGGCAGCACGCTCGAGCAGGCTGCTTCGGCCGTGCGAAGGGCGGGAGGGCAACTGGTCGGGTGTGTGGTGTTTGCCGCAAAACCTTTGTGACGCCGATAAAAATGGAGGACTACGCTGGGGCTACAGCATCTGTGGGACACCACAGGTGAGAAACACTTGGAGGTCGCTATGGACATCACTCTTCTCGCACACGACATTGCCATTCCGGATCGCTTTCGCGACTACGTCAATGAAAAATCTGATCGGGTGCTGGCTCTTGCCGAAAACGCTATGACATTCCAAGTGAAGCTGAACCGAGAAAATTCCAGCCGTCAGGGCCCCTCAGAGGACAGTGTCGAGCTGACCGTGATTGGTAAAGGGCCGGTGATTCGTGCCGAGGCACGAAACGCCGACAAATATGCCGCTTTCGATGAAGCTGTGGACCACTTGGTTCGGAGGCTTCGCCGGGCGAAAGAGCGCCGGGACCCCCAACACGCGAAGCACCGTGCAAAGTCAATGGGTGAGGTCAGTGCCGAATCGTTTGCCGACATTGACATCACTCCAGCGAGCGTCGAAGTGATTCGCAGTGTTGAAACCGGCGCGATTCCCACCATCAGTGAAGAAGATTTGGCCGCGATGGACGAGTCGGAAAGCCCGGTCGTGATTCGCAAGAAACTCTTTCCCGCCGAGGCAATGAACGCTGAAGACGCCGTGGACAAGATGGAACTGGTCGGACACGACTTTTATCTCTTCATCGACACCGACACTCAGCGCCCTAGCGTGGTCTACCGGCGCAAGGGTTGGCAGTACGGCGTGATTGCTCTGAAGGAGAGCTAAGCGGCGGTTGGTAGCATGAGGCAGTAATCTTCCAAACCTCGGTAAGGGGCGAAATAGTCCGTGGCTAATCCTTTTGAGCGCGTATTGCGTATGGGCGAGGGGCGAGTCCTCCGCCAGCTCCACCAAGCAGTGAAAGCTGTGAACCACCTCGAAGACGACTTCGTCACCCTCAGTGATGAGGACTTGAAGGACGAAACAAACGACCTTCGTGAACGCTACGCGGCCGGTGAAACCCTGGATGACCTGCTGCCGGAAGCGTTTGCTGCCGTTCGGGAAGCCGCAAAAAGGACCATTGGGCTGCGGCACTTCGATGTGCAAATCATGGGTGCTACCGCCCTCCACCGCGGCAATATCGCGGAGATGAAAACCGGTGAAGGGAAAACACTGGTCGCCACGTTGGCTGCTTACCTCAACGCCCTCCCCGCTCGCGGCGTGCACGTGGTGACAGTCAATGACTATTTGGCGAAATATCAGTCTGAGCTCATGGGCCGGGTCTTTCGCGCACTGGGCATGTCCACCGGGTGTGTGCTCTCCGGTCAAACCCCGGAAGAGCGTCGCCTGCAGTACCAGTCGGATATTACCTACGGCACCAACAACGAATTCGGCTTCGACTACCTACGCGACAACATGGCCCTTGCGAAAGCGGACCGTGTCCAGCGGGGGCATTTCTTCGCCATAGTCGATGAGGTCGACTCCATCCTCATCGATGAGGCGAGAACCCCGCTCATCATTTCAGGTCCTGCATCGGGGGAAGCAAACCGTTGGTTTGCTGAGTTCGCGAAAATTGCAGAGCGTCTGGTTCCCGAAGAAGACTTTGAGGTCGACGAGAAAAAGCGCACCGTGGGTGTGCTCGAATCCGGCATTGAAAAAGTTGAAGACTATCTCGGTATCGACAACCTTTACGAGTCGGCGAACACCCCGCTCATTTCATTTTTGAATAACGCCATCAAAGCCCGCGCATTGTTCAAGCGCGATAAGGACTATGTCGTCATTAACGGCGAAGTGCTCATCGTTGATGAGCACACCGGTCGTATTCTCGCCGGACGCCGCTACAACGAAGGTATTCACCAGGCAATTGAAGCCAAAGAGGGCGTCGCGATTAAGGCGGAGAACCAAACTCTGGCCACGATTACCCTGCAGAACTATTTCCGGTTGTATAAAAAGATTTCCGGTATGACCGGTACGGCCCAAACCGAAGCCAGCGAATTTATGAGTACCTACTCGCTGGGTGTTGTCCCCATTCCTACCAATAAGCCGATGATTCGGATGGATCAGTCGGACCTGATTTACCGCGACGAAGACGCCAAGTTCCGTCAGGTTGCCAGAGACATTACCGAGCGCCACCAGAAAGGCCAGCCGGTTTTAGTGGGAACGACCAGCGTCGAAAAATCCGAACGGATTTCCCAAATGCTGGCCAAGGCGGGCGTGAAACACGAAGTGTTGAACGCAAAAAACCACGCCCGTGAGGCGTCAATCATCGCCCAGGCGGGTCGCCTGGGCGCAGTAACCGTGGCGACCAATATGGCTGGTCGTGGAACCGACATCATGTTGGGTGGAAACGCAGAATTCTTGGCCGTCCAGCAGATGACGGAAAAAGGCTTAAGCCCAGTGGACACCCCGGAAGAGTATGAAGCCGCCTGGGATGAAGTGTTCGCTGGGGTTCAGGCTGCCTGTGAGGAGGAGGGCGAGAAGGTTCGCGCCGTGGGTGGCCTCTACGTGTTGGGGACCGAGCGTCACGAATCGCGTCGTATCGACAACCAGTTGCGTGGTCGCTCGGGTCGACAGGGTGACCCCGGTGAGTCGCGCTTCTATCTTTCACTCCAAGACGACCTCATGCGTCTATTCAATGCGGGGGCTGCGCAGTCTCTGATGGCGCGCACAAGCGATGACGATGAAGACCTCGCCATCGAATCAAAGGTGGTCTCGCGCGCGATCCAGTCTGCCCAGTCGCAGGTCGAGGCACGTAACGCCGAAGTGCGAAAAAACGTTCTCAAATACGACGACGTGTTGAACCGTCAACGCCAAGCCATTTACGAGGACCGTCGACAAATTCTCGAAGGCGACGACATTTCCGATCAGGTGACGGCGTTTGTTGAAAAGACCATCACCGCGGTGATTGCCGAGAAGCTTCAAAACGTTGCCCCGGAAGATTGGGACCTCGAGGGTCTGTGGACTGAGCTGAAAACCCTTTACCCCATTGGCATTACCATCGACGAACTCGTTCAGGAGCTCGGTCAGCGCGCAACCGTTGAGGACGTCACCACAGAAATCCTCTCGGACTGCACCATCGCGTATCAAAAGCGCGAAGAAGCTTTGGGCTCTGCGGTGATGCGTGAGTTGGAGCGCCGCGTGGTCTTGAGCGTCGTGGACCGACGTTGGCGCGACCACCTCTACGAGATGGACTACCTGAAAGACGGTATTGGTCTGCGCGCAATGGCCCAACGCGATCCGCTGGTGGAATACCAGCGCGAAGGTTTTGCCCTGTTCCAGTCGATGATGGGACAAATTCGCGAAGACACTACCGGGTATGTGTTCAACCTCGAAGTGCAAATCCAACAGCCCACTGCCCAGGTGGGACCGATCGTGTCGGCGAAGGGGCTAGTGGATCAGGCTCCGCAGCAAAACCTCAGCTACACGGCTCCGACCGCGGATGGCGATGTGGAAGTGCGCAACCAGTCGGGTCAGGTTGTCCAAGCACCGGCAGCGCCTGCGGTGAGCCAAACCTTCCAAAGCCAGCAAGGGGTTCAAGTGGGGGCTCCAGCAGCCAGACAGACCACTGCGGGGCCACCACCAGGTACTGCCACGCGGGGTACTTTTGGTCAGCAGGGTGGAGGTCAGCAGGGCCAGCAACCTTCAGCGAATCGGGCTCAACGCCGGGCCGCGAAACGTCGCAAAAAGTAACCCACCTGCAGGTCACTGCACCGCATCACAGCATGCTGAAAGATGTGGCGCGCCAACGATAGTCAATGCCTTCTAGTCGGATGGCGACAGCGCGGACTCGTGCAGGGCCTCGCACGATGACGGAGGCTTCGACGACGCCGTCACGGGGTGTGCTGACGATGGCGTTACCAATACTGAATTGGGGTCTTGTCGGTGTGGACCCTGCGGGGGCGTGGCCTACTGACATGCGCTTCGCGCGCAGCGCGACCACTCGGTAGACGTCTTCGGTTACCCACCGGGAAAACTGTGCGGGTTCGCGCAGTCCGTAAACACACTCGATAATTCCGGCGACCAGCCGGAGGGTGAAGTCTTTCGGGTCGGGTAAGTCCAGTGAAGATGTGGGTTGAGGGCCAAATACTTCAGAGTTTTCTACTTGTCGGTACCTCGTGAGTGGACTGGTGTCGGCTGGATTCCAGGCGACATATCCGTGCGAAGTGCTGTCGTGATCTGGCATTGCGTCGTCCTTACTGGGGCGCCTGCCCCTGGTTGGAGGATTGGCCGGGTGTGGGTCACCGTAGCCAGTTATGGGGACGTACCAGGGAGCGTGTCGCAAAAATGTGGATAAGTCGAGAAAAAAATGCTGTCTACTTTTTATCTTTTTCTTGTGAACCTCAACAACATCAGCCAGCAACCTGAAAATTATTCGTACAATGATGCGGCTTTGTGGTCGCACGAGGCGACATTGGCGCCATCGGGAGACGATGTGCAAAGAGCCTCGACTCTGGCCCAACGCTTTGCGGTGAACCGTCAGCGCAAGGAGCCGGTGGAAATCGAGCTTCCTGGCCGGGTGCGGTGGACAGTGGCGATCCGGGCGGTGGGCGCCCAGTGGCTCTCAGCAGAAACTAGAGGCACTGAGCCTCGCGGGCTGGTCATCAGTTACCGAGCGATTGTTGCGGTCACAGGACTTTCGACAGGGAATGCTGTCCGGGCCCCCGTGTTGACGGTTGGCATGTTTCAGGCCGTCGCCGAGAGTATTCGTCGAAACCCGCGGGTAGTACTCGGGGTTGGGGGGAGCCAATTCGTGGGCGTGGTGGCTCACCTAGCCGATGACTATCTGGAGTTGCTACCAAGGCCCGGGTTGCCGTCTTCCGGTACTAGATCGAGGGGACCAGTCCCGGGGTCCGAGCCCTCGAGTTCACCCGAGAGTGTCGTCATACCGCTGATGCGCGTGGATTACCTGCGCTGGTTAGAACCTGGGGATAGTTTCTGACGACCCTCCCTCACGCGAGACACCCTGGAGTGCACAGAAGGTATGTGCACTGAAGGTATGCACTAATGGAAGAGACAGTGGAGGGGAGTGCTCGGTGAGTAGAACAGGGACGCGTGGCCGAATGGCTCGGTTGATTCTTGGCCTAGGCATTGTCGGAATTTCCGTGGGTGGAGTGTGGTGGGTGGTCGGCAGTGTGAACCACCTAGAGCCCTACCTCATCGCCACCCAAGACGTGACCCCGGGGCAGCGATTGGCTGATGTGTCGACCCAGACGGTGTATTTGGGGACCCCGTCAGGTAATCCTGGCCTCCTGACCCCCGAAGCTCTTGACACACACGGGAGCCTGATTGCCGAGACCACTCTTTCTCGTGGCAGCGTCCTACTCGAGGGTCACTTCGTCCAACCTGCACCCTCCGACCAGAGTGCCTTTAGCGTGCAAGTCAGTAGCGGCGGTGCGGGCTGGCTCAACACAGGCCATTACGTGGATGTGTGGATTAGTGCCCCCATGGAAAACCAGCAGTTTGCTATCCCGGTTGTGGCTGCGCCGGCTGCCCGGATTGTGGCAATCCGGGCAGAGGAAGGTTTCGCAGCGAATCCAGAAGTGGTGCGAGTCGATTTGGCCGTCACCAGCCGGGACCTTCCTGCTCTGGTGCACGCGTTGGCAAACGGTTTTGATATTCAACTGAGCCCTGCGGTGGACCCCCGCCTGGAACCCTCCAAGGAAAACTGATGCGCACCGGTTTTCTCCTCAATGATGCCCACTGGGTCGTCGTCCAACAGGGACTACCAGAAGGCCTGGTTGACACACAATGGGTGAGTGGTGACCCCGGTGAAGCGACAGAGTTTGTGTCGGTGGGTGGCCTTGATCTCGTTGTGGTTGAAGCGAGTGAGAAATTTCTTACTGCGGACCTCGTGCAGGCAGCCGACCGCGGTGGAATCATGTTGGCTGCGCTCATTACCCACGCGGGGGCTGAGCAGTGGGCTGACCAACGTGGGGTGGGCCACCGGCTCTACCAACCGGAGGACCTTCTAGCCCTCGTTGCGGGAAAGGGGGGCTCACCACTGCTTGACGCTTCGCCTGATGGGGTGCCTGGTCCACAACACGCTGCTGAGCCTGGTAGTTCCCTCCCTCAGACGTCTCGACGCGGAACACTCACCGTGTTCTGGGGTCCACACGGTGCCCCCGGGGCAACCACGCTGTGTGTGAGTACCGCCAGTGTGTTGGCTAGGCAGGGGCTTTCGGTGTGCCTTGTGGATGCGGATGCGAGGGGCGGGGTCATTTCCCCCGCCTTGGGGGTGTTAGACCCTATCCCGGGTTTCCTCGCCGCGATTCGTTTGGCGGGAAAGGGCGAATTAAACGCTGAACACATCACACGCCTTGTCTGTCCATACTTGTCGCCTCCGACAGAATTTTCGATACTGACAGGCACACCGCGTGGCTTAATCCCGGGTGAAGTGCCCCGGGATTCGCTCGATGCCCTCATTGGCATCCTCCGAGAGCTCTTTGACGCGGTGCTCTTCGACACTGGAAGCGATATATCGCTCAGTGGCGAGGATCGCAGGAGCACTGGCGCCGACATCACTTCCCACATCGCCTCCAGAGCAGACGCCATTGTGGCGGTGTGCGGGGTCAGTCCAGCTGGTGTCGCCCGCTTTGCGAGGGCACTGCCTGAACTAGAAAGCCAGGCAGTGGGCACACCCGTTCGAGTGTGGCTCAACGGTGTTGATACGTCCCGACGGGCAGTCGGTGATGACGCAATGTTGCGTGAAGCACTGTGGCGTTTTGCGGGCCTTAGTGAATACGCGGCTTTGCCTCGGGACACCTCACTGTTTCTGGAGGCGGAGCGAAAAGCGCTGAGCCCCATCGATGTGAATCCCCAGTCGGGTTTTGCCCACGCACTCCGCCACGAGTTGGCCACTTTCACTCTTAGCCGTTGGGGTGAAGAAGACACTTCTCACACGATGAATGCGCCGCCCGCTGTCGCGGAGGACCGGGCTCGCGCCACAAGACGGGGCGAGCGTGAATTACCAGTCAAGAGCCGCAGTCACCCACAGGGGCCGCCGGAGGTGGCGAAGCGAGGCTTTCCCGCACTGGTAGCGAATCTTCGGCGCCGTTGGCTAAAGCTCACCGCGTTACGCTAAGGGTTGTGCCCCTTGCAAGCAATAAGCGATTCGCCCAGGCCGGCTTGAATGACGCCGACTCTGCCTGGCTGCACCAAGTAATCAGCGAAGGCCAGTTACTGGCCGATCTTGCCTTTGCGGACATTGTGTTTTGGGTACCTAACGCTGAGGGTGATTTTGAAGCGGTCGCCCACTTGCGTCCCTCGTCATCAGCGACACTGTTTTACCGGGATGTTGTGGGTACGGCTCCTCGGGCCGAATGGAAAGAGCTGATGGATAAGGCCTATCTCACAGGCGCCATCGTCGACTCCAGTGCCCCCGACTGGTATGAAAACACTCCAGCCCGCGTCCGCGCCGTCCCCGTGGGGAGGCGGGGCGCCCCCGGCAGGGGTGTGCCGCCGAGGGCCGCCGGTGAAAAAGCAGGGCAACCGGTCGCTTTGCTGACACGCCACTCCAATCTGAGTGAATCGCGGATGCCTTCCCGGCTTGAGCTCACCTTCAACGAGTGCGCTAACGACCTGTTTCGCATGTTGGCAGAGGGCCAGTTCCCGGACCCTGATGGTCCGTCACCGCCCGCACGGGGTGCACCTCGGGCGTCCGATGGGTTGATTCGCTTAGACATGACCGGTCGGGTGACGTTTGCCAGCCCCAATGCGCTTTCGGCGTTTAGCCGGCTGGGCTACGACAAAGAATTAGAAGGAGGCGTGCTGGCTGAAGCGACCACGTCGCTTCTCACCGGCACGCTCATTGTTGATGAATCGTTGCCCTTGGTGGTGAGCGGCCGGGCGCCGTGGCGAAGTGAAATTGAATCGAACGGTGTCACCGTCAGCCTTCGAGCAATTCCTCTGAAATCGATGGGCGATCGCATCGGTGCGGTGGTGCTCTGTCGCGATGTGACCACCCTGCGCCGGCAAGAGCGGGAATTGATTACGAAAGATGCGACGATTCGTGAAATTCACCACCGTGTGAAAAACAATCTACAAACGGTGGCCTCGCTGCTTCGCATCCAGTCTCGCCGTGCGGTTGATGAGAAAGCCAAAGACGCGCTGAACCAGGCGATGCGGCGAGTCGCCGCCATCGCCGTAGTACACGACACCCTCTCGGAGGGGCTCAGCCAAAACGTCGACTTCGACACCGTCTTTGATCGGGTATCGAGCCTGGCGGCTGAAGTCGCTTCCGGGACAAACCCCGTCGTGAAACCGGTGTTTTATGGAAGTTTTGGCATTCTGCCGAGTGAATACGCCACACCGCTCGCCCTCGCATTGACTGAACTGGTCACCAACGCCGTGGAACACGGAGTGAAAGGCCAGGTCGGTGGGGTCGTGCAGATTACTGCCGAGCGTGGGCCAGACCGCCTTCGGGTGGTTGTGCGCGATAACGGCAGTGGCCTACCCGATGGGGTCGTCGGCGAAGGCCTTGGCACCCAAATTGTCCGAACCCTGGTCGAGGGTGAGTTAAGCGGCACCATTTCTTGGCACACCACCCAGGGCGAGGCGACCGAAGTCGTCATCGATGTGCCCCTGCAGTACCTGCAAGAAAAACCTGTCACCCAAGCAGTCCCGACCGTTTAGGTCCGATTAGGTGCCAAACACACCGAGAAGGTGTGATGCGACGGCCCGCGTGAAGACGCGCGGCGTGAAGATGGGATGCGTTAGGACGCGCGACGGGCGCGCGCAGCGCGACGCTTCAGGGCGCGACGCTCATCTTCGCTGAGGCCACCCCAGACACCGGAGTCCTGGTTGGTGTCCAGCGCATACTGCAGGCAGTATTCGGTGACCGGGCAGGTCGAGCACACAGCTTTTGCGCGGTCGATCTGCTCAACGGCAGGTCCAGTGTTGCCCACGGGGAAGAAAAGTTCCGGGTCGACGGTTAGGCAGGCAGCTCGGTCACGCCAGTCCATGGTGTTGCTCCTTGTATTGTCTGGGATTCGCCATTCGAATCCGTGTCGTCTCGCGGCCTCGGAGTGGGAGCCAGATTTGTTCGCTTTGGGACCCACAGTCCGCCCACTCCGATGTGAACGTCGCGAAGACTAGGAGCTAGACTGACACATTCCCGGGCTTCAATCAAGAGTTGAAGGATAAAAGTTTTGGCTAAGTCGGAAAATTCTCAGACTCCATTAAGGGTTGTGGTGGGAATTTCCGCCCTGGAAACACTCGCGCTGCTCGTTGCCGCCGGTGTGCTGGTGGTCGAGCTGTTCATTGCCACACCGGATTCTTATGGGTCAGCAATTTTCCTGACGCTCATTGTCGCCGGCTTTGCCGTGGCCCTGGCAGCGGTCACGGTGGGACTGTGGCGTGGTGCCACAGCGGCCAGAAGTGCGTCACTGGTGTGGCAGGTGCTGCAAATGGGTGTGGGTCTTGCGAGCGACAGTGGGGAATTTGGTATTCCCCTAGTGGCGCTCGCCGTAGCGGTCCCGGCGGTGACCGTGATTGGTTTGATCTTGTTCAACCACACGGTGCGAGAACACTTCAGTGACGGTGACGCGCTCTAGCGCGCCACCTACCTGAGCGGCCTAGTTGCTACGCGTCGATACCGAGCTTCTTACGCAAGCTTGCAACGTGACCGGTCGCCTTGACGTTGTAGAGGGCGTGTTCAAGAGCGCCCTGTTCGTCAATGACAAACGTTGAGCGGATCACACCGGTGACCGTTTTGCCATACATCGACTTCTCGCCGTAGGCACCGTAGGCGTTGTGAACGGCGAGGTCCGGGTCGCTCAGAAGCGGGAAACCTAAGTGCTCCTCGTCAGCGAACTTCTGCAGTTTGGGAAGGTCATCCTTCGAGACACCGAGAACGTGGTAGCCCTCGCCTTGGAGGGAGGCCATGTTGTCGCGGAAGTCACACGCCTGCGTTGTGCAACCCGGTGTTGATGCGGCGGGGTAGAAGTAGAGGATCACTTTCTTGCCCGCAAAGTCTGCGAGAGACACAGTGTTGCCGTCTTTATCGGGCATGGAAAAGGTGGGTGCGGTATCTCCGGCGGCGAGTTTTGACGACATGAATCCTCCAGGGGAACAGTGGGTGGAAACCAAACCAATAGCTATCTAGAACCTTACGGTAGGTGCCGTATCTGAGGGTCGGCCGAGTGATGCTTGGATGTGTTTCCCGCCGCGCCGGAACGGCACACTCGCTCTCCTTGGTGCTATTCGGGAGGGTGCTAGGCTTATCAACCGGTTCGAGTGATGAGCCAGAGCACCTCTAGCTCAATTGGCAGAGCAACTGACTCTTAATCAGTGGGTTCCGGGTTCGAGTCCCGGGGGGTGTACCAGCGCTGTGTATTACTTCGGGTGATGGTTGACATTTCTATGTCGCCTGATCCTTGACACTGTTTCGGGTGATGCTTGACAGTTATGTCGGGTGATGCTTGACACTTTCTCCATGTTTTGGAAATCAGTGTTATGGAACAGCGTTATCAGGCCGTGCTTGCGGTGATTGCGGATGGTCGTGGGGTGGGCGAGGTTGCTGCTCAGTTCGGGGTGTCGAGGCAGTCGGTGCATGCGTGGCTTGGCCCCAAGAGAGCCCCGCATTGAAGGTGCCGTGAATACTTGTCAACCGTCCAAGTGGATTTGGGCACCATAATTGATCACACGGAATGTGAGGCAAAAGTCACCGTAGGCGAGGCGCTCCAACTGCTTTCGCAGGGGGCTTTGGATGATAAAAGGACCACTAATTGACGGTGTTGGTCCTCGAGTCCCTCTCGAAGCCACCTGTCGCTTGGGAGTGGTGTAGCCCGGTAATTACCCCGGGAACCGTAGCTTCGCCTCTCATTCGTGTCTCCGGTAGGTCCCGAGCAAAAAGTGATTATCCCGGTGAAATTTCCCTAAATGTAACGGTGTATTCATCACCATCAAACGTAAACGTGCCTAAGAGTGGTCCGCCGGCCGGGTCAACCCAACCGGTGCTACTCGTAACCGTTGTCCAAAATTCCCCACCGCTCCCGAAGGTATCGAAACCCGACTGTAGCGTCAGACTCCCGGCTTGTGCTTTCGTCACGGGTCCTGGGTCGAGACGGAGCCCTACATTGCCGGAGCCATCGATTTGGTACGTTCCTGTTATATCAAATGGCGATGATTCGGTTGAAGAGGCCATCGCTACGTTCGGGAGCAGCACCGTCGATAGCCCCACCGCTCCAGCGACCGCTGAGAGCTGGAGAACGTTTCTTCTTGACAGTGCTGATGTTGAGGGACCGTCCACGACCCCCAGATCCACTAGTTGGCTAAGTGCGGGTGTCTGCTCGATTTCGTTGCCGGGGTTTTGTTGTATCAGGGTGAGTAGTTCTGTTGCTTCCTGACTCAAACGAACCACTTGGGGTGGGTTGCCGACCAGAACTAGTGTCTGATCGCCGACGTTCTCAAAGACCACTCCTGGCGCAATTGCTGGAATCCATCGCGTCACTTCAACACTCCCTCACTCAAAAAAATGAAACCTCGAAAGACTCGCGCGACACTACCAGAAAAGTGAAGCAAGTCAATTATTTTGCTAAGCGGTCAACTCTGATTGGTTCATTGGGTGTGAGTCGTCCACCGTTCGCGGAGCGTGTGCTCTGGGCAGGGATTCATACCCACCATGCAAAGTCCGTTGTGATTTTGTGGTGCGCGCGGGCAGCTGAGCCCGAGCAGATCGCAAGGGGTTCTGGTTTGAAACGTCAAACCATGAGGCAATCCAGTCGCTATCGCGCTTACGGTGTGACTCGCTCAGAGATGTCGCGCGGATGCGGTTAAGGCGGGACAAACAGAAATGGTGATTACCCAGAAATCAATGTCAGGACAGATGCGGTGAGTGTCACGCGGACAGGGGGCGTGATGCAGATCAAGGTGGCCTGACTTGCATCAGACCAAGTGGTCACCAGTGCGTAGTTCCCATCCATGTCTGGGGCGAAAACGTTATGCGTCCCCTCCCCGGAGCTTCTCAATTCCCGTGTGGACCATAGGGAGCATGCGTGGGTCTGCTCGATTGTCGGGTGCCTCCTCGGAGACCGCGGCCTGGAGCCCGTCGGCGACTGTATCGATCAGCGTGCCTGGTGAGCGAAGGCCCCACGACCGGAATTCCGCTTCTAGGTGTTGCCTCGTGATGGCCTTCCACCGGTATTCGCCACCAACAGACAGGGCCATGCGACCGTCAGTGTCGTCACGATGGGCGTGGGGCTGACAGTCGTAAGCGGGTGCAAGCCGGGCGGGGAGATCCTGTGGGTGCAGCACACTGATGTTCTTTGTGTGAAGGTCGAGGTTTCCAATCGCCACTGAGAAACTGACCAGTGTCGCGAGTTGTGCCAGCTCGGGGGACGGCAGATGCCGAGTGACGGCCTCTGCCACGCGTGAGAGCGAGACGCGACCGCCATATTCTTGATACTTCTCCACTCCCGAAGCACCCAGAATTTGGCTGAAGTCTTCCTGGTGTACCCGGGTGAGCCCCTCTCGGTCGTAGCGCTCGATGACGAGGGCACCCAGCGAGTCGAAAGTGTGCAGTGATGTCTCGTAGCGTAAGAGTCCAATCCTCCGGGCGAGCCGAAGGCCATATTCTTCGTCGTAGATTGCGCTGTGGCGAGGGGTCGGGAGTTCTGGCTTCACGATGTGGCTTGAGGGCGCACCGCCTGCTGCGGTGTGCCATTGACCTTCTCTGTGGGTGAGGAGCACTTTGGGTTGAACCCCGGCGAGGGAGGTTTTGCCTCCCGGTGGCCTGTTGCCCAAAGGGGCGAGGAGAGGGTTGGTGAGGTACTCGCGAATGGTGGACTCGTCGATGGGGGAAAGTGTGGGGGTTTCCGTCGGGGACTGATCTTCCGCCAGGATTTCCACGGCACCCGCAACATCGCGACCGTAGCGGGCGAGAAGTCCGAGAGTGTCCGTTTGGATGAGTCCTGCCTGATTCGATAAATACGTGCGGAAGTCACCTTCTGGGAGTAGCTCACGAAACCAGTTCCGGCGTCTTTTTGCCAAATGCCGAGGCTGTTGAACGGATAGTGGAAGAGCGAGCGACAGCTGCGTCGAACCTGGGCCGAATCGTTCAATCGCCTCAGCCGTCGGGTGGAAGTCGAATGTCCGGTTGTCTCCGTGCAGCACACCGACCTTCGTCCCATAGAGCAAGACGGTCAGTTCAGTCATGGTCGTCCCAGGTTGCCTGGAAGTGCAGGCCTGTGGCCTGCGCCAGGTCGAGGAGTCGTCGCAAGTAAAGGGTCGCCTGGCCACTCTCCATTTGACTGACGGTGCTTTGGGGGACTCCGACGAGGTCGGCGAGTTCCTGTTGGGTCAGTGCCCGAGACATTCGGGCTTGCTGGAGTGCCATGCCGAAGTCGGCAGGTGCGTTGAGATGTGCGGGGGGAAGAGTCATGGGTCGCTCCATTTATTGTGAAAACACAATATACCCTCTCTATTGCGAAAAAGCAATACACGAGGGCGGCACTTTTGCGTGACGAGCATCATCCAGTGGCGTGGGCTCCAGCACTATCCATCGGGAAAAAACTTCCCCACCACTTCTACACTTTCTGTGTGGCCATTTACAAAGTTCTCCTCTACTACGCCTTCACGCCGCTTGCCGATCCGGAAGCGGTGCGGCTGTGGCAGCGAGATTTGTGTGAATCGTTGGGGCTAGGTGGTCGCATCCTCATTTCGCCAGACGGTATTAATGGCACCGTCGGTGGGGAACTTGATGCAGTAAAGAAATACCGGCGTAAAACCCGGGAATATCCCGCTTTTGAGGACATCGACTTCAAATGGTCCGAGGGGAACTCGCCGGATGATTTCCCACGCCTTCAGGTGCGGGTCCGAGACGAGTTGGTGGGCTTTGGTGCACCCGGTGAGTTAGAAGTTGATGAGCGCGGTGTGGTCGGTGGTGGTACACACCTCACCCCGGAACAACTTCACGACCTTGTTGCGGAGAAAAACGTCACGTTTTTTGATGGGCGTAATCGGTGGGAAGCAGAAATTGGTCGGTTTACGAACGCCGTGGTTCCTGAGACGAAAACGTCGAAAGATTTTGTTACCGAGCTAGAAAGTGGCAGATACGACCACTTAAAGAATCAGCCCGTGGTGACCTACTGCACGGGTGGCGTGCGATGCGAAGTGCTCTCCGCGATGATGATTAAACGCGGTTTCACAGACGTGTATCAACTCGATGGGGGCATTGTCCGTTACGGGGAAAAGTTTGGTGACTCTGGTCTCTGGGAGGGTGCCCTCTACATGTTCGACAACAGAAAAGCGGTCACCTTCTCTGAGGATGCGGCCGTGATTGGTCGGTGTAGTCAGTGCGGTGAGCCATCGTCGCGAATGGAAAACTGTTCTGACTTGGCCTGTCGAACCCAACTCGTCGTGTGTGATGGTTGCGCCTCTGGGGGGCTCTACTGCGCTCACCACCGAGCAGCCGAGACTTTGGTCTCTCGCTAGCGCATAGTCGTCCCGCTGGGAGTTTCCCCGGCGACTATCAGCGTGACACGGAGACTGCATCAATCATGGTGAAAATGACCCCAAAAACCCCTTGCCTAGAGGACTAGACGTGGAGTTGAGGGGTGCAAAACGGTAGCGTAGTGACGGTAAAAACGGTAGCGTAGGGCCGCTTCGGTGGAATGCTGGGAGCACGGAAGAAAGGGCCCTCGAGTGCCAATCGCACGGAGTGTTCTCTTCGCGACAGGGCTTTTTCTCACCCTCGTGTTAGGCGGTGTGGGTTTCATCGCCGCGACGATTTCGTGGGATCGCTCCGTTGTCATCGAGGCCGGTCCCAAAGCCGGTTTCTTCTACGAAACGGGTGACGGTCTTGCGCGACACCTGTCCGCCGAAGGTGTCGATGTGGAACTTACTTCCCGAGATGACACGCTCAACATTATTGAGAGCGTCCAAGACCCCGACAATCCAGTCAACGTCGGGTTTATTGCCCAAAAAATCGACGCCGCAAACTACCCCAATGTGACCTCTTTGGGGTCAATCGAATTGGAGCCTTTGCTCTTATTTGCGCGCACTGATCTGGGCGCAAACCTTTCCGTGTCGGACCTTGAGGGCCGCTCCGTGTGGATGCAGGTAAAAGGCAGCGGTTTTGATCAACTCGCCAGTGAGGTGTTTGATGCCTACGACCTCGACGTCGAACCGCGCTACGGGACTCTGAACGAGGGCATCCTGTCGGTTCGACGTGGAGAAACCGACGTAGTGGGAGTCCTGTTTCCCGTTCACACCCCCATCGTTCGGCAACTGGCCGCAGACCCCCAGCTGACCCTCGTCGATATCGCCACCACCGAAGCGCTGGCGAGTGAAATTGGTTACGTTCGCAGCCTGACCATCCCACCGGGTCTTCTCGACATTGCGGGGTCGGTCCCCAGTGGTCCACTTCACACGGTGGGTGTGCCGGTCACCGTGGTGGCTCGTGAGGATTTGCCGGCAGCAATTACCCTGCAGATTGCGTCGCGTCTTCAGGACCAATTTGGTTCGCCCTCCTCCACCGTGCAAGGCACCACTTTTCCGAACTTCATGGACCTCCAACTCTCGGCCAATACGGTTGCGTAAGACTTCTACCGCGTTGGCGTGCCGTGGCACTATCAGGTGTTGCCGGGCTGGCTTGCGGAAGTTTTTGGGCGCCTCGTGCTTCTCGGATCAGTGGCCCTGCTGCTGGCCACCGTCTACAAGGTGTTGTACCCGGATATTTATGGGCTGTGGACCAAAGTCTTAGCCCCCCGCCAGCGACGCGCTGTGTTGGATCGGGTGGAAAAACTCCACGCTGAAGGTTCACCCGTGCCGCGTGCCCTCTCACGACAGGTCGAGTCGTGGAACCAGGAAATGGCACAAGACCAACGTGACCGGGATCGCATTGTGGCCCTCTCGGCCGCCATCGCCCGCTCAACAAGTGACGACACTCCGGAAGGGAAACCCCCTGGTGTGCCCAAGGGGTCGCCCTCACAGACGTAAGGTCACCACCTCACAGGTGAAGGGCTCAGTCCCTGATGGTGCCGTGTAGCGGCTTCGAGAACTACCAGGGCACCGGAATGTCGCGAATGGGAATCGCGTCATCCTGAATGGCCGGGTGGGGGGAATTTGCCCGGTGTGTAGCGACCCGGCGCATCGAGTCGTGTCTATTTTCGGGACACGTGATCGAGGTGGAGCATCCGGGCCAAGTTTTTGTCCAGCTCGTCATCGCGGAACACTTTCTTCCAATCCTCCTTGATGATCGCTTCTCGGCCATAGTCCATTGCGATGAGGCATGCCTCACTGAAGGGGTTATCACCCTTGAGTGTGTTGGCTAGGGCAACCTGAGTGTGACCAAGCAGAATAGCCCGTGCCGCAGGTTCGGGAACTCCCATGGTGTTTACCGCTTCGTCGAGCGCTTCCTTCAGCAGTGCCCCCACCATGCAGGCGATTGTCTCAACCAGGGTTGGCTCTAGTTGGGCGAGTTGTTTCACTGTGACCCAGTGCACATCCACTACTGGGGCGAAAATAACTCTCACCACCGCTTCCAGGGTGTCGCGGGCCACGGTGCTATCGCTCTCGATTGCGGCAATCGCGTCTTGCTTTGCGGCAATACCTCCAAAGGTGTCCGCATACTCCTCGGGGGTGTGTCGCTCGACGAATACTGACGGGTGGCAAGGGTGTGTCACCCCTTGGATGATGTCGTCGCGCGTAGCGAGTAAGCCAGCGTAAGCGGCTGCTGGGTCGAGCGTCAGCAGGATAGCGCCAGATTTCATCAGCGGGACAACCGCATCGCTCACTGCGCTGAGGGCGAGGTCGGGTACGGCCAGCACCACAACATCGGACACCTTCACCGCATCATCTGTGGCCGTCAATGTTCGCCCGGCGTCGGTGACACGTTCTTGACCGGCAGGGGAGTTTTCTGAGTAGAACACCGTGTGGTCGGTCTTCATGAGGTTGGCGGAGACACGCATCCCCATTTTTCCTCCGGCGCCGATTACGGCGATTGTCAGATTGTCGGACATGGTTAGTGCTCCTTCATGTAGGCGAGTGCGGTGGTGGTCCATTCGCGCTCTAGGCGGATTGTGTCGGTTTGTGTGCCCTGCCAGGGCAACCAGTGTTCTACTACCCGGTTGATTCCTCGTTCCTCGGGACGAACGGTATCCATCAGGTGGCGGTAGTCGAGCAATCCGTGTCCCAGTGGGGTACCGGAGAGCCGAAAGCCGACCCACTGTTCGTGCCGAGTAAACGAAAAATCTTTGATGTGAAGTCCCGCCACATAGGGTGCACATCGCTCGACCGTGTCGCGGGGGTTCTCCAACGCCGCTACCGAATTAGCGGGATCGAGGCAAATCCCGAGCGAGGGGCTGTCGATGCGGGCCACGAGGTCGACAAGCTCGGCCACGGGAATCTGTTCGTAGGTTTCTAGGGCGAGGGTGACACCAGCTGCTTCCCAGTGGGGGAGCTCTTGTCTGAGCCACCGTTCTGCTTCCCGGGTTGAGGGTCGCGAGTTGGCGTCGGAGAGCATGCTGCGAACGAAGGTAGCTCCGAGGGCGAGCGAGGTGGTCAGCATCCGCTCGAGGTGACTCGGCGTGACGACTCGTGTTCCGAGCTCCAGTTGGATGCCCAGGCTGTCTGCGAGTCCTCGAAGGTCAGCTAAACCCTTTTCGTCTAGGTCAAACAAGGGCGCATAGTCGCAAATTTGAAGCAGGTGGACGCCTTGATCGGCAGTAGCTCGCAGCATGCCAGGAAGGTCGAGTGGTTGGAGGTTGGGCCCGTCCGGCACCGACAGTTTGTGTTCCCAGAAGAACGAGTAAGTGCTGAGGCCGATCATTGTGAGACTCCGAAGCGCTCGCGTTCTATCGCCTGCGGGCTTTGCGCCAATATGCTCGCGATGCGGGGGCCTGGGTTAGTCGCGCATTGGAGGGAGCTGTTGTGGTCCATGGATTTCTCCCGAAATGAGGCCGGACGACTTGTTCATATTGCACAACCGGTTGACCGGTTTAGCCTACACTGTTTCCTGCTAGCGTCCCCATGTTCAACGACGAGGAGCCGAAATGGCCCGATTAAGCGGTAAGACCGCCCTAGTGACGGGCTCGGCACAGGGGATTGGCCGTGCGGTGGCTGACCGATTCGTCCAAGAGGGCGCGCGGGTAGTGTTCGCCGATCGAGATGTTGCAGGTGCCACGGCGGCGGCAGACGCCCACCCCAACGCGCGAGGGGTCGGTATGGATATCGCCGATGAGTCAAGCGTCGTGAGCGCTTTCGAGGATCTCGTTGCATCGGGCTGGGGCCCGGACGTCGTGGTCGCAAACGCCGGAGTGCAACTTTTCGGTGAGGACGCACCGATTGCTGAGCTTGACCTCGACACCTGGAAGCGCACAATCGACATCAACCTCACCGGCACTTTCCTTACCGTGAAGCACGCGGTTCGCGCGATGATGACGCTGGGTGGTGGATCGATAATCCTCACGGGTAGCCCGACCGCACTAAACGGTGAGGGCGCGAGTTTTGCGGCCTACAGCGCATCTAAGGCAGGTATCCATGGGATGACTCGAACCACGGCAGCGGCCTATTCCGCCCACAACATCCGCGTGAACACCGTGGTCCCGGCCTACACCGAAACGCGTCTCGTGACGGCCATTGCCGAAGATCCACAAGCCAGAGCAGCCATTATTGGTCGGATTCCTCTGGGGCGTCCCGGTTCGCCCGACGACATCGCGGGAGTGATGGTGTACCTCGCGAGCGACGATGCCGCATTCGCGACCGGAGCGTCATTCGCTGTTGACGGCGGCATGACGACCCTCTGATGGTCACCCCGGCAGAGCCTCACCTCGATGCACACGCGCGTGCAAATGAAGCATGGGGGTTCGCCGAACCACCGCCCGAGCAATGGTCGGCTGGACCGTGGGCATTTGAGAGACGGGGCGAGGAACTCGCCAACCTCAGCTTCGACGGGACAATGGTGCTTCGAGCAATACGTGCCGTCGCGAGGGACCGTGACTGGCAGACACTGCCGGTAGAGATACTCGAAGTGCACTCTCGCGAGGTGGGGCTTGAGCTGAAGCTACAAATGGCGGGGTTCGGCATCGAACTCGAGGCATCCTTGTTAGTCGACGCAACGGATGGCCTAAGAGTGGTCTTCAGTGGAACGTGCATCACAGACTTTTGGCGTAACAGGCTCGGACTGGTGGTACTTCATCCTCCGGATGTGGCCGGCTCTCCCCTCACTGTCATTCATTCAGACTCCCGCTCCGAGGTTTCTGCCTTCCCGCAGGAGATCAGCCCCCACCAGCCGGCCGTCGATATCGTGGGCATGCGGTGGAGCGTCGACGGTGTGGACGCACACTTAACCTTCGAGGGCGAGATTTTCGAGATGGAGGATCAGCGGAATTGGACCGATGCGTCCTTCAAGACATACAGCACTCCGCTCCAAGAACCTTTCCCGGTCTTCCTGCCGGCAGGAACTTCATTCACCCAGGCGCTGCACCTCAACGCTCGCCGGGTGGCCAAAGCGGTATCAACCAGGGACTCTGTTCTCCGTCTGGTTGACCGCGGGACAATGCCGGCAATTGCCGTGGGCGCTGCCACAGCCCAGGAGGGTGGACTCGATATGCCGCCACCGCCTGCTTCCACAGTGCTCGTGGAGATCGATGCACGGTCAGCCAATCGCGCAGCCATCCTTCGCCGTGCCAGGACAGCGGGTCTTCCGTTGGATGTTCGCCTTGTTGTTCAGAGCTCTGACGAGATTGCCGGTCTACTCGATCTGGTTGAGGCTTCTGGCACCGGTTCGGTAGTGCGCCTTGGAGTATTTGGGGCCAAGAGCCACGTCACAGAACCTGACCTGTGGGGAGCGCTTGTCGGGGAAGTTGCACGCCGAGGGCTCAGTATTGACCTCGTGGCGGGAGCCCGTTCCCACTTCACCGAGTTCAACCGTACGAGTTCCCACCTACCTGCTGATGCCCCAGCGGTCACAATAAGTGTCACGCCTCAAATGCATGTCAGGGAGCGATCACAAATCGTTGAATCGCTTTCTATTCAGACAGAAGTGCTCAAAAACGCACACCGGATTGCAGGTGGACGCCCGGTGCATGTCGGTCCCGTCACACTACGGCCGCGATTCAATGCCGTTGCTACCACGCCGCCTCCGGAAGAACCCGACAACCTCACTCACGGTTATGGCCCCGAGCGACTTGCTGACTCAGTCGACCCCCGACAACACTCTGCGGCTGTTGGAGCCTGGGTCGTTGCTTCAGTTGCTGCCTTGGCCGGGGCAGAAAGCATTTGCTATTTCGAGGAATGGGGTCCTAGAGGGATAAGGGACTCTCAAGGATCACTGGATCCTGCTGGCCACGCCCTGTCGATCCTTCACTCACTGACGGGCCACCACATGTCCGTCGCTGAGACACCGGAGGTCGGCATCAATGTGATTGCCGCTGTCTCAGGTGAAGACGTGAGTATTCTCGCGGCAAACCTGACACCAGACCAACGAACACTCAGCTATGAAGGCGCCGGACTATCAGGCTCAGTGACCGTCGGTGCTTTCTCGTTTGTTCACATTGGCGGTCCGGATGCAGCCAATCCGCTACCGTCGAAACATGCCGGCCTATCCTGACGACAGCTCCGACATTAGCGGGGCGCTCACGCCGTTAACCAGCGAGAAGTCGGTCTCGACCGTTGCGACAAGCCTGCTGGACCTCTTCACCAGCGGCTCAATCTCCCCCGGAACCCGCCTTCCTCCCGAGAGGGAACTCGCGAAGGTGCTCGCAGTCGGCAGGTCAGCGGTCCGGGAGGCGCTCGCGGCCCTCGAAATTCTCGGCGTTGTGGATGTTCGACCGGGTTCGGGTACCTACTTGCGGGGTTCAACGAGTGAACTTCTGCCCCAAAGTCTGCGGTGGGGGATTCTTATCGGTAAGCGATCTACTGAAGAATTGATTGAAATGCGCGGCGCCCTGGAGATTTATGCGGCGCGACTTGCTGCCGAGAGAATGTCGGAAATGTCGGTATCGCGCCTCGCGGAACACCTGGCCGCGATGGAGTCGTCGCTACACAATATGGGAGCGTTCGTAGAGGCTGACCTGAGATTTCATCTGGAGCTTGCAGAGGCGACAGCCAATGCCGTCTTGCTGGACACTCTTCAGATCATCAGGTCTCTCCTACGCGTGTGGGCAGACCGGGCCGTTCAAGATTCAGAACAGGCCGAAGTCGCGCTCCGGGAGCACGCTCAGGTTTATGACGCGATAAGGGCTCGTGACGGTGATGCCGCCGCGTCCGCAATGGCCGGGCACATGACCACCGCAGCACGGAGGCTAAAGGCCGCGAGTAGTTCTTAGCGGTGGTTACCACAGCCAGCAGGGCTCACTACATCGCGATCGGAAGTGAATGTGAGTGCGTAACCGCTACCAGGGCATCGGAATGTCGCGAATAGGAATCGCATCATCCGGAATGGCCGGTAGGGGGATCTGCCCTGCACGCAGACACAACCAGCGCAACTGGGCGGGGGAGTCCGGGAGTGCGCGCCAGGTACGCATGACGCCCGTTCCCACGTGGACAACCGTTCCGGGGTGGACGTCGATGACTTGGTCATCGAGGCCCATTTGGCCTTCGCCTTCTAAAAAGACGTAGACCTCTTCGAGCGTTGAGTGGCTGTGCCAGTAGCCGGCTTCTTCGCCTGGTTCGTAAGCGGTGGCCGTAAAGCCGATGATTTCGGTGTCCAGCTCGTGATCGACCACCCGTCTACCGTCGCGGCTGGTCTCGGGAACAAACCCACCGAAGTGTTCCCGCCAGGAATCCATTGGGCCAATGTTCGTCACGCTGAAATTACTCATGCCCCGAAGGCTAGCAAGCAGGTCACCAAGGAGTGGGCACCAACGTTTGGGGGATTATTGCCATGTGTTGTCTGGGGCTGGGTGTGATGTCGATGGGCGGGATGTCGATCAGCCGAGGGACATGCAGTATCCCAGTGCGAATGCGATGCAGTCGCACTGGGATACCGGGTATTCAGGCTTTGGGGAGCAGATGGTTTCGTCACTCGTTCGCTATTCGATGACCGGCGCCGGCATGACGGTGGCCATTTATCTTGCGTATTGGGCGCTCACGCTGCTAGCCGTCCCACCGGTCACCGCAATCGCGCTGGTGTATCCCGCAGCAGTCGTGGCGAGCTATTTTGTCAACCGCGGTTTCGCGTTTCGCAGCGGACGGGACGACCGCGAAGCAACGTGGCGGTTTCTGCTTGTCCACACTGTGGGCTACCTGCTAAACCTCGGATTCTTAACAGTGTTTACGGTCTTCTGGTCGTTTAACCACTACGTGGTGGAAGCTCTCGTGCTGGTGTTGGTCGGCGGGCTGCTGTTTACGGGCCTTCGCTTCTTCGTGTTTCCCGTCTCAAGCCAGAAAGCCTGAGACACAGCGCCTGAGAGCACAAGCACTGACAACCACCAAGCAGGGTGTGTGACTGTCAGGCCACTCTCGTCGTACTAATGTGTGAGCTTCGCTCGAGGGTGCGGTGGACCGGGCATTTATCGGCAATCGCCAACATCGAGGCCACTTGATCCTCACTCAGCTCGCCTGTCAGTCGAATATTGCGCTGAAAGTGGTCAACTTTCGGCTCCGTCGTTTCGCATTGTTCACACTCCACAGCGTGGCGTTTATCGTGCCGAACGGTCACTGACACGTGGTCGAGGGGAATCTTTTTCCGCCTCGCGTAGAGGCGAATGGTCATTGATGTGCAGGCACCTAACCCTGCAGCGAGGAATTGGTAAGGGGTGGGGCCGGTGTTTGTCCCACCCACATCCTCTGGTTCGTCAGCGCTTAATTGGTGTGTTCCTGCGACCAACACGTCGTGGGCAAAACCGTCAGGGGACACCTCAGAGACCAACACGTCACCATCGGGTGCATTCTGAGCGCTGCCTGGCGGGGCTGGGGGGAGATAGCGGCCAGCCCAGGCGGTGATGACTGAGGCGGCATATTCTGCATCGGCCACCCGCCGCAT
Source organism: Pontimonas salivibrio (assembly GCF_002950575.1). Classification (NCBI taxonomy): domain Bacteria; kingdom Bacillati; phylum Actinomycetota; class Actinomycetes; order Micrococcales; family Microbacteriaceae; genus Pontimonas; species Pontimonas salivibrio. The sequence continues at coordinate 1,555,736 of NZ_CP026923.1, read as the reverse complement.
CAAATGGTCGGCGTCATCCAGTGACACATACGACTTGGGGTGCAGGGCAGCTGTGAAGATTTCTGCCGCATTGGACACATTCACAATCTCATCAACCGGAGAATGCATGATCAACAGAGCAGCGTCTAACTTCAACAGGGCCCCGTGAAGATTGGCGCTACCCACGTCGTCAACGAACTGCTTGGTGATGGTGAAGGTGCGGCCGGCGAGGTCAACCTCGGCAAAGCCGCGGTCGTTAATTTCTGGGACCCGATCACGAAAGAGGCCTTGAACGTGTTCGGGGTCAGATGGTGCCCCAATGGTGGCGACAGCTTTCACGGAAGGCAGTGTGGGTGCTGCGGCAATGACCGCCGCACCTCCCAAGGAGTGGCCCACCAAGAGACTGGGTGGCGCAACCCGCGTCTCTAGTGCTGTTGCTGCGGCGCGGAGGTCTTCGACGTTGGAGCTGAAGTTGGTGTTTTCAAACTCCCCATCCGAGTGGCCAAGGCCAGTGAAGTCAAAACTCAACACCGCGATACCCCGCGCGGCGAGGGCACTGGTGATGCGCTTCGCCGCAGGGATGTCCTTGGAGCAGGTGAAGCAGTGCGCGAACAGTGCACTGTGGGTGACGGGGCGATCGGGCAGGCTCAGCCTTCCCGATAGTGGCCCCATGGATCCTTCGAAAACAAACTCTTCGCTTCTCATCGGCTACTCCTCGAATGACTCGGTGCGCGCCCCGGTGTGCGCTGCCAAGGCGTGCGCTGCCAAGGCCTCCAGCGTTGCACAGTCCTATGACTGTCCGGGATAGGGGTGTCTGGGATATATGTGTGCCCCGGCGATGGGTTTGTGGAGAACCCAAAAACGTGAGGCGTTCTTGGAGGTGTTCTTAGAGGCGTTTTTCGGTGTCAACGCCTTGGTCTTCTAGCGCCGCGCGTAGTTGCCGGACCTCATCGCGCAGGGCAATGACGGCATCCGTCGTTTCGTCGATGGCTTCTTCGTTGTCTTCGCTGACACTTTGAATAATCCAGGAGCCCAAGGTGCCGACAATGATGCCCACCAACACCACGCCACCCAGCATCAGGCCGACTGCAATCGCCCGGCCAATGAACGACACCGGTGTGTAATCGCCGTAACCGACGGTGGTCACGGTTACCAGTGACCACCACAATGCTTCCCCAAACGTGGTGATTGCTCCGACGTTTCGCTCCGCTTCCAACACCGCGAGGGAAGCGATATAAACCAGTAACACGGTGGCAATCGACGCAAAAGCCAAAATCCGGTTTCGAATCAGACGTGGGGCATTTCGCCTGAAGACACGCACCAACACCAAGAGTCGGACCAGGCGCAGTGGTCGAAGGGGTGGGAGGACCAGTACAAGAAAATCCAGAATGTTGCGAAAAAACCAGCGCACCCTCTGGCGGGCGAGAATCAACCGCACTACATAGTCAGCGCCGAAAAACACCCACACCACAATCGCCACAAGTTCCCACGCAAAATAGACCTCCGGTGAAGGGTCGGCGAGAACCTGCCATGAGTAGGAAAACAGGAACAGAAAACCGGCAATGAGCAGGGGAATTTCTGTTGCCCGCTCCCAGGCGTGTGCTCTCACTCGGGCTGACCCTCCAAAATGATGCAACTCCACCCCAAATCGTCACCTAGCTGCTTCGCCAACGACTCAGCCTGTTCCACCAACACAGCGTGTGGAATATCGGCTCGAAGGTCCAAAGTGAGGGGGAGGTCTTCGCCAAACTTGGGCACCTCAATGGTGAGCACGGTGCCAGTGGGCATAAACAGGTAGGGGTTGGTGGGGTCGCGCCGGTCGGCGCGCACATTCAGAACCACTTCGAGTTGGGCGAGCGCTTCTCTTTTAGACAAGAACACGTCCGTGACCACGCTCAGTGTTGACACCGTTTCCCCCGTCCTGTGTTGCTGTGGGTACTTCCAGCCTAATTGGCCACCGTGTCGTCCACCTGGCCCTACACTCGCCTAGTGATCACTGCGTCCAACCTTTTAGCCTTCACCCTGTTGTCGTTGGTGATTATTGTCATCCCCGGGCCAAGCGTCCTCTACTCCATCGGCCGGGCCCTGGCCTGGGGTAAACGCGCTGCCCTGATTAGCGTGTTGGGTAATGGTGCCGGGGTGGGCATTCAAATACTCGCCGTCGCCCTCGGTCTTGGAGCACTAGTCATTGCTGTGCCACCACTGTTTTTCGCCCTCAAGCTGGGTGGGGCCATCATTATTTTGCTTCTCGCCCTCCAAGCGATTATCGCTCGGAAAGATCACACCAAAGTGGAGAAAGTGCGCACCAAACCGCGAGGGTCAAGGTTGTTTGTGGAATCCATCGGCGTGGGCATCACTAACCCCAAAACGTTGGTCTTTTTTGTCGCCACCATGCCCGCATTTGTCACCCCCAACGGCATTTCCGTGGTGTGGCAAATGTTGTTTTTGGGCGCTGTGTTTCTGGTGATTGGCATCACCAGCGATTCGGTGTGGGCTGTAGGCGCGGGCTTTGCCCGCGAATGGTTTGCCGGTTCGGCAAAGAGACTAGAAGCGGTACGCGCTGGCGGTGGGGTAGCCCTTGGTGGCTTGGGCGTGTACATGCTCTATGACGCGTTGAGCTCGCCTTAGCGTGTGCCCTGAGTGATGTCGTCGGGGAGTCGTCCCCGGTCAATCACACTGGTCACCGCCAACACCACCGAAATCACCCAACTAATCCAGAGCAATGCCGTGCGCCAACTCCACGGGTTTTTGATGGTTTGGCGCAGTAAACCCGCTCCGGAGGCAACCGCGGAGATCACACTGCTACTAAAAAGAAACCGGCGCATGGCCCCAGGTTAGCGAAAACCCCTGGAGGTGACCCGGGTGAATCAGAGGGCTGGGCGTTTCTGCCAGCGCAGTGTGCTTTGTTTCAGTGCGCTTTGGTTCAGCTGGCCTTGGCTAACACAACCTGTTCCCGTTCGGGAAGAGGTTGAGCCAGTGGAAGTGTGGTGACCGCGTGGCTGTGCTGGCTTTTGGCAAATTCCAGCGTACGCGTGAGACGCTCGACTTTTGCCGCCCGGGTGCGATCTTTAGCGGTTGAGACTTCGGCAATCACCGCACCGTCAAAGCCCGACTGGGTGAGTTGTTCCAACACTCCACCAATGGGTTGAGATCCGTCACCCGGGGCGAGGTGCTCATCGAAAAGGTGGGGGTTGTCATCAGGAAAAGTCCCATCACACAGGTGCACGTGTCGAAGACGCTCGCCCCAATCTTGGGCGAGATCTAAACCGCTGGAGCCGTTGAGGGCAGCGTGGGAAAAGTCCAACGTGAGCGCATCGATCGGCAGGGCGCCTGGGTTCCACGTGGGGGCGTAGGCATCGAGGTGTGCACGGCCGGCATTCCAACCAAACATGTTTTCGACCGCGATTTCGACACCGTAGTCGTGGGCGATTTCGCCAACAATTTCTGCAAAGACTTTGCTGTAGCCGCCCTGCCACCGAAACGGTGGGTGAACAACGACCGTGGGGGCGCCAACAGCGCGGGCGAGTTGCGCCGATTTTTCCAGCTTCGATTTGGCGGAAAGCCCGAACACAAAACTGGTCGCCAACAGCACGGGGGCGTGAACGGAGAGGATGGGCTGTGAATATTCGGCAGCCAACGTGGTGAGCGCTTCGGCACTGCGGGTGCGCGGGTCGTGCATGACCATCACTTCAATGCCGTCAAAGCCGATATCGGCCGACAGTCGGAAGGTTTCCTCCAGGGGATAGCTGTGTGTGCAGCTGGTGCTCATTCCAATCTGAACCATGACGTCATCCTCCCGCGGTCGACTTGGAGCGAGGTGACTAAAAGGTGACGTGTTGGCAAAGTCCTCGCTGTCTTTTTCCCGACAATTCGCCCGGTGCTAGCCTGAAAGCCGTCAAATGTGCTCGGGGAGGTGGGAAGTTGATGGCTCGCACTACCCGCACACCCCGTGTTGATTTTGTGATCGTCTCTAACCGTCTACCCATTGATGCAAAACCGACCGCTGATGGTGAAGACCAGTGGGTGACTAGTCCTGGCGGCCTGGTGGCCGCCCTTCAGCCGGTGATGGCCGGCCGCGAAGCGGCCTGGGTGGGTTGGCCCGGCCGAGCAGATACTGAATTGGCACCTTTCAGCCTCGATAAGACCCACTATGTGCCGGTGTCGATGAGCGAACAGGAACTGGCTGAACACTACGAAGGAATGTCGAACGCGACCATCTGGCCGCTGTACCACGACGTGATTGTTCCTCCCGAGTTTCACCGCGAATGGTGGGACTCCTACACCCGGGTGAACCAGCGTTTTGCCGAAGCGGCTGCATCCGTTGCCGAGCAGGACGGTTTCGTGTGGGTGCAGGACTACCAGCTTCAACTTGTCCCGCAAATGCTGAGGGGCCTTCGGCCTGACCTGCGCATCGGCTATTTCCACCACATTCCTTTTCCCCCCTATGAACTTTTCGCCCAGTTGCCCTGGCGGCAAGAAATTTTGCACGGGCTGTTGGGCGCCGACGTGGTGGGGTTCCAACGTGTAGCTGACGCATCCAATATGCGACAGGCGGTGCGACGGAATTTTGGCTATTCGATGAATAAACCGATCGTGCGGGTGCCCGTCGACGCCCGACTTCCCCGCGACCCCCACGCCCCTCCGGTAACGGCCAGTAAAACTCGTGAAGTGCGGGTGGATGCGTTCCCCATTTCTTTGGACCAGGCGGCCATTGTTGAGATGGCAACGACTGACTCAGTCATTGCACGGTCGCGGGAAATTCGCGAAGAGTTGGGTAACCCCAACACGATTTTTCTGGGCGTGGACCGCCTCGATTACACCAAAGGCATCAGTCATCGACTGAAAGCCTTTGGTGAACTCTTGGAAGAGGGCACCCTGCAGGCCAGCGACGCAGTGTTTGTGCAACTGGCAAGCCCGTCGAGGGAGCGTGTGGAGAGCTACCGGGAACTGCGCGACGACATTGAATTGCAGGTTGGGCGTATCAATGGGGACTTTGGGCATTTGGATCGCCCCGCCATTGTCTATTTGCACCAAAACATGTCACGTGAAGAAATGATGGCCCTCTACCTCGCCTGTGACGTCATGGTCGTCACCCCGCTTCGCGATGGGATGAACCTGGTGGCCAAAGAGTTTGTGTCGGCACGCACCGACAACAAAGGGGTGCTGGTGTTGAGTGAGTTCACGGGGGCAGCCGACGAGTTAGATCAGGCCTTGATGGTGAACCCCCACGACATCGATGGGATGAAAGAAGCGTTTGTGGCGGCAGCACACATGCCGGTGGCTGAAGCGACCAGGCGGATGGCCGAGTTGCGTGCCACCGTGGAAGAACACGACGTGCGACGCTGGGCGACCGGCTTTCTCGATGCCGTCACCCCACATACCCCGAAGCCTCGCCGGTAAACGTTGGTGCCCTTCGGTGACTGATCAGAACTATGCGGCAATCGAGCGGGCGCTTCAGCGCGCTGCGACAGCTAAACCCTTACTGGTGGCTCTCGATTTTGATGGAACCCTCGCACCCCTGGTGGATGTTCCAGACGATGCGAGGATGACCGCCAAGGCCAGGGCAGCGGTGGAAGCTTTGGCGGCTGCTCCACAGACCACCGTGGCGCTGGTGTCTGGTCGTGGTCTTGCAAACCTGCGCCAAGTGTCAGAAGCCGACCCGAAGTGGTGGCTCATTGGCTCCCACGGTGTGGAGTTGGAAGGCCCCGCCAATGGCGGGGTGGTTCAGGTTCCCACCGCGGACCCGGTGGAGCGCCAAGCCCTATGGGATGATTTCGTCGCCATCGCTAAAGCGTTTCCTGGAGCGTGGGTAGAAACAAAACCGTGGGGTGCAGCGTTGCACACCCGCTCACTGCCTGCCGACATTGAAGAAGAGATTCGACACAAAGCCCGGGCTGCTATCACCCCTTACGGCGAGCGGGTGACCACTCGACTCGGCCACGGGATTATCGAATCGTCCCTGCAGTCACAACATAAAGGTGACGGTATCGAAGCGCTTCGCCAGCACCTCCACCCCGAAGCAACACTGTTCATCGGCGATGACCTGACCGATGAAGACGCTCAGGCAGTGTTGGGCCCGGGTGATGTGGGTATCAGGTGTGGTCCGGGCGAGAGCATGGCCACCTATTTCCTCGCCGATGTGGATGCGGTGGCAGACTTTTTGGCTTCAGTGGCCACACTCCGAAGCGAGTGAACGACGCCCGGGGTGACGTCCCCGGTCACGGCTCCAAGTCATTCAGGACTCCAAGACACAGGGAATCCAAGACATAGGGAATCCATAGAAAAGCGACAGGCAACGCCAAGTTCTGGCCAATACTCCGCAAAGTAGTGCTCGTTAACGTCAGAACTGACGCGGGAGGGACCCGCCTGGAGGGCACGATGAAGACAGCACACATAATCACACTCACCGCAGCCGGGGCGGTCGGTTCGCTTCTGTTAGGCGGTGGCGCATTTGCCGCAGGGGCAGCCATCGGCAGCGACGCCCGCGAGAACCGAATCGAACAGGTGCAGGAACACTCCCACGAGCGCGGCGAACAGGGTGAAAAAGGGGAGCAGGGCCAAAGAGGGGAACGGGGCCAGAAAGGCGAACGGCAGTTCGGAGCGGGCAAAAAACACGCCGACCGTGGTTCCTTCGATCGCACAGGCGAGAACCACCCACGTGGTGAGGCTGGGCCTGGTAACGGCGACGCTCGCCCACAAGACCGCCGCGCCACACAAATGAGTGCGCAGCATGGTCTAGGTTCAGGCGGCCAAGATGGCCCAATGCATGCGCCTGACAACCTGGGGACAACGCTGGGCGGGCTCTAAATCTCCACCCAATCACTGCGATAAGGGGCGCCCTTCGGGCGTCCCTTACAGCTTCCAGGACACGGCGATAGACTTTCGGGCATGACCAACCCTGATATGAAACCGCGTTCGCGCGATGTCACCGACGGCATTGAAGCCACCACCTCGCGCGGAATGCTCCGCGCCGTGGGAATGGGCGATGACGACTGGGATAAGCCCCAAATTGGTATCGCCAGTTCGTGGAACGAAATTACTCCCTGCAACTTGTCATTAGGACGCCTTGCGCAGGCCGCCAAAGAGGGCGTATTTACTGGTGGTGGTTACCCCCTGCAGTTCGGGACCGTCTCCGTCTCGGACGGCATTTCCATGGGGCACGAGGGCATGCACTTCTCGCTCGTTTCCCGCGAAGTCATCGCTGACTCGGTGGAAACGGTGATGCAGGCGGAACGCCTCGACGGTTCAGTGCTTCTGGCCGGCTGCGATAAGTCAATCCCCGGGATGTTGATGGCCGCTGCCCGGCTCGATCTCGCTTCGGTGTTCCTCTACGCCGGCTCGATTGCGCCAGGGTGGGTCAAACTGAGCGACGGTACCGAAAAAGACATCACCATCATCGACTCGTTTGAAGCGGTCGGTGCGGTGAAAGCCGGTTTGATGTCAGAAGAGGACGCCAAGCGCATCGAATGTGCGTTTGCCCCCGGTGAAGGTGCGTGTGGCGGTATGTATACCGCCAACACCATGTCGAGTATCGCCGAAGCACTCGGCATGAGCTTGCCCGGTTCCGCGTCGCCCGCATCGTTCGACCGCCGGCGAGATCTTTACGCCCACCGCTCGGGTGAAGCCGTCGTGAACATGATGCGACTGGGTCTTCGCTCCAGCGACATCCTCACCTTGGAAGCCTTCGAAAATGCCATCACCATTTTGATGGCACTGGGTGGCTCCACCAACGCCGTGTTGCACCTTTTGGCTATTGCCAACGAAGCGGGTGTGCCACTGACTCTTGATGACTTCAACCGTATTGGCGACAAGACCCCCCACGTGGGCGACCTGAAGCCGTTTGGTCACTACGTGATGAACGATGTCGACCGTCACGGTGGTATCCCCGTGCTCCTGAAAGCCCTCCTCGATGAAGGTTTACTCCACGGCGATGCCGTGACCGTGACCGGTAAGACGATGGCGGAGAACCTTAAAGAGCTGAACCCCGATGCCATTGACGGCGAAGTGCTCCGCGAGTTTTCTAACCCCGTTCACCCCACCGGGGGAATCACCATCTTGAAGGGCTCCATGGCTCCCGAGGGTGCGGTGGTGAAAACCGCAGGCTTCGACCTCGCAACGTTCGAGGGTCCTGCCCGGGTATTCGAGCGCGAGCGCGCCGCGATGGATGCCCTCACCGAAGGCACAATCAACGCCGGGGACGTCATTGTTATTCGCTACGAAGGCCCTAAAGGTGGCCCGGGTATGCGTGAAATGCTGGCCATTACCGCAGCTATTAAGGGTGCGGGCTTAGGTAAGGATGTATTACTGTTGACCGACGGACGATTCTCAGGCGGCACAACCGGCCTGTGCATCGGCCACATCGCTCCGGAAGCCGTGGACGCAGGTCCTATTGCTTTCGTGAGAGATGGTGATCTGATTCGGGTCGACATTCCGGCTCGCAGTATCGACCTACTGGTCGATGCCGACGAGTTGAGCGCACGCCAGGAGGGCTTCGAGCCTCTGCCCCCCCACTACACCCGCGGCGTGCTCGCCAAATATCGCAAGCTCGTGCGCTCCGCCGCTGAAGGAGCCGTCACGGGCTAATGCCTTTGTTTTCCGCCGACTTCGAGTGAGATTGAGACGATGACTGACACCGCCACCCAGATGGATCACGACGCCGCGGCCGCTAACGCCGCGGTCGTTCCTGACGACGCCCCCATGTTGACTGGCTCTGGAGCGATCCTGAAATCCCTTGAACTGCTGGGAATTAAAGATGTTTTTGGTCTCCCCGGCGGTGCCATCATGCCCTTCTATGACGAGCTGATGGGTGCGGCGGACACAATCCGACACATTTTGGTGCGACACGAACAGGGTGCCGGTCACGCCGCCGAAGGTTACGCAGCGTCCTCGGGTCGCCTCGGTGTGGCCATCGCCACTTCTGGCCCGGGTGCAACAAACCTGGTCACTGCTATCGCCGATGCCTACATGGATTCGGTGCCGATGCTGGCCATCACCGGTCAGGTGTTCTCCACCTCCATGGGGACGGACGCCTTCCAAGAAGTCGACATTTCCGGTGTGACGATGCCGATTACCAAACATTCCTTCTTGGTGACGAAACCAGAAGATGTGCCGCGAGTGATCAAAGCCGCCGTCCACATTGCCACCACGGGTCGCCCTGGGCCCGTCCTGGTCGACGTGACCAAAGACGCGCAGCAAAAATCGGCACCTTTTGTGTGGCCTGACGATTTGGAGCTGCCCGGATACCACCCGGTCACCAAAGCCAACCAAAAACAAATCCAGGCAGCCGCGCAGCTCCTGGCAGAAGCCAAGCGCCCGGTGTTGTATGTCGGCGGCGGTTGTATTCGGGCCGGAGCACAAGACGAACTGCTTGCCTTTGCCAACCGCACCGGTGCGCCCGTGGTCACCACATTGATGGCCAGAGGCGTGTTCCCCGACTCCAACCCCCTCAACCTGGGCATGCCCGGAATGCACGGCACCGTCCCCGCCGTGCTGTCCTTCCAAGAATCTGACCTGCTGGTTGCTATTGGTTCACGCTTTGATGACCGTGTGACCGGAAAGGTTTCCGACTTTGCCCCCGGGGCAAAAGTCGTCCACATCGATATCGACCCGGCAGAAATTGGCAAAATCCGTCACGCAGACGTCCCCATCGTCGGTGACGCCAAAGACGTGTTGAAAGATTTGCTGCCCGCGTTTGAAGAAGCGGCTGCCACACACACCCCCGACTACTCCGACTGGTGGACCAGGCTCAACACCCTGAAAGAGCAGTACCCACTGGGTTACGACGAACCAGACGACGGCCTGCTTTCACCCCAATGGGTGATTCAAAAAATTGGCGAAATGGGTGGGCCCGAGGCCGTCTACGCCGCAGGCGTCGGCCAACACCAAATGTGGGCCGCACAGTTCATCAAATACGAACGCCCTGGCTCGTGGTTGAACTCGGGGGGAGCAGGAACGATGGGCTACTCCGTTCCCGCGGCGATGGGCGCAAAAGTCGCCCAACCCGATCGCCTGGTGTGGGCAATCGACGGCGACGGCTGTTTCCAGATGACCAATCAGGAACTGGCCACCTGCACCATTAACAACATCCCCATCAAAGTGGCGATCATTAACAACTCTTCCCTCGGAATGGTGCGCCAATGGCAAACACTGTTCTATGACGGCCGCCACTCACACACCGACCTGAACACCGGACACGACACCGCCATGGTGCCCGATTTTGTGAAACTCGCTGACTCCTACGGGGCACTGGGTATCCGGGTGACCACGAAAGAAGAAGTGGAACCGGCGATCAAACTCGCGATGGAAACCAACGACCGCCCCGTGGTGCTCGACTTCATCGTTTCGCGCGACTCGATGGTGTGGCCGATGGTTCCCCAGGGAGTCGGCAACTCTCAAGTGCAGTACGCCCGTGAACACGCACCCCAGTGGGACGAGGAGTAATCCGTGCAGCACGTGTTGAGCCTCCTGGTGGAGGACAAGCCCGGTTTGCTCACCCGCGTTGCGGGGCTGTTTGCCCGGCGAGGATTCAATATTGAATCCCTCGCGGTGGGCAAAACCGAAATCGAAGGACTATCCCGGATCACCGTGGTGGTCGACGTGGAAGGTTTACCGCTGGAACAGGTCACCAAACAGTTGAACAAACTGGTCAACGTCATCAAAATTGTTGAACTGGACCCGGAAGCCTCTGTTCAACGCGAACACATGCTGATCAAAGTGCGAGTCGATAACTCCACTCGTTCCCAAATCCTGGAAGCCACCAATCTTTTCCGTGCCCGCGTGGTCGACGTGGTGACTGATGCTTTAGTCATCGAAGTCACCGGAGACACCGCGAAAATCAACGCGCTACTGCGCGTCCTTGAGCCTTACGGCATCAAAGAAATTGCCCAATCGGGTCTGTTGGCGATTGGCCGAGGCTCAAAGTCGATTACGGAGCGACTGGGAAAGAACTAAGCTTCCACCACCCCTGAGAAATATGGCCCCCACAACAAGGAGTATCTGGCTGTGACCGACATTAAGTACGACAAAGACGCCGACCTGTCCCTCATTAAGGGAAAAAAAGTAGCCGTCGTGGGCTACGGCTCACAGGGGCACGCGCACGCTCAAAACCTGCGCGACTCTGGAGTTGAGGTGGTCGTCGCCCTCAAGCCAGGATCCAAGTCGACCCAAAAAGCCGAAGAAGCCGGATTCCAGGTCATGACCACCCCAGAAGCCACCGCCTGGGCTGACGTGATTGTGGTGTTGGCACCCGATCAGCACCAGCGCGGACTTTATGCAGAGGACATTGCGCCGAACCTGGCTGACGGTAAAGCTCTCGTCTTTGGCCACGGCTTCAACATTCGCTTTGGTTACATCCAACCCCCCACCGGTGTGGACGTCATTTTGGTGGCCCCGAAAGGCCCCGGTCACACCGTGCGCCGTGAATATGTCGCCGGTCGTGGTGTTCCTGTCATTGTGGCGGTCGAAAACGACGCCACCGGCAACGCCTGGGATCTGGCCTGGTCCTACTCCAAGGGCCTGGGCGGTTTGCGCGCCGGTGGCATTGTCACCACCTTCACCGAAGAAACCGAAACAGACCTCTTTGGTGAGCAGGCGGTGCTGTGTGGTGGAACCTCGCAGCTCATCCAATACGGTTTCGAAGTTCTCACCGAAGCGGGCTACCAGCCGGAAATTGCCTACTTTGAGGTACTCCACGAGTTGAAACTCATTGTGGACCTCATCCACGAAGGTGGCATCGCCAAGCAGCGTTGGTCGGTTAGTGACACTGCCGAATACGGCGACTACGTCTCCGGTCCCCGCGTCATTTCCCCCGAGGTGAAAGAAAGCATGCGCGGAGTGTTGGCTGACATTCAGTCCGGCGCTTTCGCCGAGCGTTTCATCAATGACCAGGATTCGGGAGCGAAAGAGTTCATGGATCTTCGTCACAAAGGCGAGACCCACCCCATTGAAGAGACCGGTCGGAAACTTCGCGCTCTGTTTGCCTGGAAAGACACCGACGAGGACTACGTCGAGGGTCACGTCGCGCGCTAATCACAACAGGTTTCGATTCGGTTGGGTAATCGTTGAGTAATCAGGGAACACCCTCACCAGACGACGCCGAAGCCTTCGATTGGGGCCCAGGCAGCGACGATTCGCAATACCTTGACCCCCACCTACACGGTGGAGACCATGAGCAAGTAGCCGCCGAAACGTCAGGAGGCCGTGAGCCAGGTGTCTGGCTCACGGCGGTGCTTGGTGGTCTGTACGTGATGTGGGCGTTGGCCTGGGTCATTGGTTTAGCCCAGCAACCTGTTCCGCAGTTTTCTAGCCGGCTTGAAGCAGCCCTGTTTAGTTTTGGGCAATTTCTCGCCTACATTTCCACCCCGTTGTGGTTTGTGGCGGCCGTGTGGTTGGGGGCGAACTGGAGTGCGAGAAAACGTGGAGGCTTCCTGCTTCTCGGTCTCCTGATCTTGTTGCCGTGGCCGTTTATTCTGCCGGCGGTGTTGGCACCGTGATGTCGCGCGTTGTGTTGAGTGGGCTGTTTGTCCTCCTTATCGTCTGGGATGTGTGGGAGGCCGTCGGAAATCTGCTGGGCCTTCCCGCCTACTACAGCGCGTTAGGTGTGGCCGATTCCACACCGTGGGTCTTGTTGGTTTCCGGTGTGATTGTCCCTGTGTTGTTGTGGGCGCTGGGACTGTGGTGGGGTTGGCGTCGCCAGTCCGTTATCGAAGCGGCAGTGATTTATGCGATTGCATTGTCGGTCCAAGCCACCCTGTCACTGTCGTTGATTGCCGCAGAGCAGGCGTGGCGAGCCGATGTACTACGGGCGCTGTTGGATTAGTGCACCCCATCAAACTCTGCCTTCCTCGCTCAACTAGGCTGGCAGGTGGATTGAGTGGGGTTGTAGATAATGCGCCGCCACCCGTGAACTCATTGTTGTCAGTGCACAGAAAGGCCCCCTTGTGGCACAACCTGTTGTCTTAATCGCCGAAGTGCTTTCACCCGCCACGAGGGAGGCGTTGGGACCGGATTTTGATATCCGTGACGTTGATGGCACCGATCGGCAGGCGTTACTGGCCGCGCTTCAGGATGCCCACGCGGTGTTGATCCGCTCGGCCACACAGATCGACCAGGAAGCATTAGACAATGCCCCCCAGTTGAAAGTGATCGCTCGCGCGGGGGTGGGGTTAGATAACGTCGATATTGCGGCGGCCACAACGGCCGGCGTGATGGTGGTGAACGCACCGACGTCGAACATTATTAGCGCGGCAGAGTTGGCCATCGGTCACATTCTCTCTCTCGCCCGGCACATCCCCCAGGCCCACCAGTCAATGCGGGATGGGCAGTGGAAGCGCTCATCGTTTTCCGGTGTGGAACTGTTCGAAAAAACCATCGGCATCATTGGCTTAGGCCGTATTGGCGCCCTGGTGTGCGAACGCCTCCAAGGCTTTGGGGCAACGCTGATTGGTTATGACCCTTATGTTCAGCCAGCCAGGGCCGCGCAAATGGGTGTGGACTTAACCACTCTTGAGGATGTGATGGCTCGCTCCGACTTCATCACCGTGCATATCCCCCGCACCCCGGAGACCACGGGGATGATCAGTGACGAGCAGTTTGCGCTGGCAAAGCCCGAACTGCGTATTGTGAACGCCAGCCGTGGTGGGATCATCGACGAGGATGCCCTCGTTCGGGCCCTCGAGTCCGGTGCCATTGCTGGCGCCGGTTTGGACGTGTTTGTCAACGAACCCCCCGTGGATTCACCACTGCTCAGTGCACCGAATGTGATTTTGACCCCCCACTTGGGCGCCTCCACTGACGAAGCTCAAGAGAAAGCCGGTGTGTCGGTGGCGCGGTCGGTCCGTTTAGCTCTGGGTGGGGAATTGGTCCCGGACGCGGTCAACGTGGCCGGTGGTGTGATCGACCAAAGTGTGAAGCCCGGGATTTCGTTAATGGAAAACCTTGGCCAAGTCTTTATCGGCCTGTGTGAATCGTCGCTGGTCAGCATCGATGTGACTGTGCGCGGTGAAATTGTCGAACACGATGTCAGTGTGTTGAAACTCGCTGCGCTCAAGGGCATCTTCCAGCGCATCGTGAGCGAAAAAGTCAGTTACGTGAACGCGCCACTGTTGGCGGAATCGCGTGGTGTGGCCGTGTCGATGCACACCGACCCGGACAGCCCCGCCTATCGCAACCTTCTCGAGATTCGAGGAGTGTTGGGCGATGGCAGTTCAGTCTCAGTGTGTGGAACCCTCATGGGCCGACACAACACCCAGAAGCTGACCGAAATTAATGGCTACGAAATTGAGGTGCCACTGGCCGAGCACCACATTGTGATGATGTATGCCGATCGGCCAGGAATTGTCGCCGTCTACGGTAGAGAGTTTGGTGAACACCACATCAATATCGCCGGAATGCAGATTGCCCGGGAGAGTGCCGGCGGTGAAGCACTCAGCGTTCTCACCGTAGACAGTCGCGTCGATGACGAGATTCTGGAACGAGTGGCCAAAGCCATTGACGCCAGGGTCATGCGGGCCATCGAAATTCTGGAACTTTAGGGGGAGAACATGTCCACACTGAACCTCGGGGTCATCCCCGGAGACGGTATTGGTCCAGAAGTCACCACAGAAGCGTTAGAAACCCTCCGGGTGGCACTCGGTGGTGTTCTGGATATTCACACCGAGGACTACCCACTGGGTGCCAACCACTACCTGGAAACCGGTCGAGTGCTTCCCGAGGAGACACTGGGCGCACTGGCCACCCACGACGCCCTCATCTTGGGCGCTGTCGGCGGTGACCCCAGAGACGCCCGCCTCGCGGGGGGAATCGTCGAGCGGGGTCTTCTGCTCAAATTGCGTTTCGCGTTTGACCACTACGTGAACTTGCGCCCGACGCGACTGCCCGCAGGAGTTGCCTCACCCTTGGCCGACCCTGGAGCCATCGACTTTGTGGTGGTGCGAGAAGGAACTGAAGGCCCCTACACGGGAAATGGTGGCGCGCTTCGGGTGAATACTCCCCACGAGGTGGCCACGGAAGTGTCAGTGAATACCGCTTTTGGTGTGGAGCGGGTTGTGCGCTACGCCTTCCAGACGGCAATGATTAGGCGCAAAAGGCTCACCCTCGTGCACAAAACCAACGTATTGGGCTTTGCGGGCTCGCTGTGGCAGCGCACCGTCGATCGGGTGGCTCCCGATTTCCCGGACGTCAGTGTCGACTATGCACACATTGACGCCATGATGATTTATTTGGTGACCGATCCGAGCCGTTTTGATGTGGTGGTCACCGACAACCTTTTTGGTGACATTGTCACCGACCTTGCTGCCGCCATTGGTGGCGGTATTGGCCTTTCCGCATCCGGAAACATCAACCCGGAGGGCCAATTCCCCAGCATGTTTGAACCAGTCCACGGTTCAGCGCCCGATATTGCGGGTACTCACACGGCTGATCCCACCGCGGCAATCCTCTCCACGGCCATCCTGTTGGACCACCTCGGCCATAAAGACCGAGCCGAGGCGGTTGTCAGAGCGGTCGATCAGGATTTGGTGCTGCGTGACGGACCTCGTTCCACCAGTGAGGTGGGTGCGGCCATTAGGGCGCACCTCGACTAATTCGCCCAGAATGGCTCACCTCTAAGGCACTAGACTCACGCCAACACTCTCGTTGGTTCAAGGATGTAATGATGACCATTCCGCTTCAGATGGCGCCAAAAGACCTCGTGTTTCAGGTCAGCCACAACGACTCACCAATGCCCGCGGCCGAGCGGGATGCGATTCTCGCCGACCCGCCTTTTGGCTCGGTCTTTACCGACCACATGGTCGATATTTGCTGGTCAGAAAAAGGTGGTTGGCACCGGCCCCGCGTCCAGCCTTACGGTCCTATTGCAATGGACCCTGCAGCGGCTGTGTTGCACTACGGGCAGGAGATCTTCGAAGGCTTGAAGGCGTACCGTCACGCCGATGGCAGCATTTGGTCGTTTCGACCCGATCAGAATGCGCTTCGCATGCAACGCTCCGCGAAGCGCATGGCACTGCCCGAACTGCCAGCCGACTACTTCTTGGAGTCGCTGAAACAACTCATTGCCGTTGATGGTGCCTGGGTGCCAAGCGCTCCCGAAATGAGTTTGTATATCCGACCGTATATGTATGCCAAGGAAGCGTTCTTGGGGGTGCGTGCTGCCAAAAAGGTCGCCTTCTACATCATTGCTGCTCCGGCAGGGCCCTACTTCAGTGGCGGAGTAAAGCCGGTCTCGATTTGGCTTTCCACCGACTATTCCCGTGCAGGGAAGGGCGGAACCGGTCAGGCAAAAACCGGTGGCAACTATGCTGCGTCGCTGGTCGCTCAGGCAGAGGCCGCCGAACACGGTTGCGCTCAAGTGTTGTTTCTGGACTCTGTGGAAGGAAAATACCTCGAAGAGTTGGGCGGTATGAATATCGTCCTGGTGTACAAGGACGGCCGAGTGGTGACCCCGCAAAGCGACACCATCTTGCAGGGCATCACCAGGGACTCCATTTTGCAGCTTGCAGAAGATGCCGGGCACACTGTGGAGCGCCGGCCGGTGACGCTCGAAGAATGGCGGGACGGAGTCGAATCGGGCGACATTGTCGAAGCGTTCGCGTGCGGTACCGCGGCGGTGGTGACACCGATTGGGCAGTTGAAATCGAAAGATTTCACGATCGGTGATTTGGATCAGCCGGCTGGACCACTCACACTCGCGCTTCGCGAAAAACTCACGGACATTCAATACGGACGTCAACCCGATCCTTACGGGTGGATGTTCCGCCTCGATGGCTAAATGGCCCACACGGTCATTTCGGCGACACTTCCCGCCCTCGGCGCATTCGTCGCAGGCGTGTTTATTGGAGCAGTGGTAACCCTCCACCACCGAAGCCTGCCGCCATTGGGGCTCATCCTGGGGTTAGTGTTGGTCGCCGCTTACGTGATGGGGCTTCGTGTGCTGGGAAGAAATCGAACCCTCGCCCTCTCCGGGGTGTTGGGTGTGCTGGTGACCCAAATGGTGCTCTCCGCGGGCCTCGGTGGTTCGTTTGTTGTTGTGGCCGAACCGCTGGGTTATGGACTGACCTTGGGGGTTGTCGTGATTGCGTTAGTGGTGTTGGCGTGGCCGAAGCTTCCCAGCGCCGCGCGATACGATGGAGCCAGGCCTACACGAGAGGGGGACTAGTCGGTGACGTATGTAATTGCCCTTCCCTGTGTCGATGTGAAAGATCGTGCCTGCATCGACGAATGTCCCGTTGACTGCATTTACGAGGGTGAACGGATGCTTTACATCCACCCCGATGAATGTGTGGACTGTGGTGCGTGCGAACCGGTCTGCCCGGTCGAGGCGATTTACTACGAAGACGACGTTCCCGAAAAATGGGCCGAGTACTACACAGCCAACGTGGACTTTTTCATCGAGGTGGGCTCACCAGGTGGTGCGGCGAAAGTCGGCGTCATCGAAGATGACCACCCCATCATCAAAGCGCTTCCTCCCCAGAACTAGCCTCCAGCGACCATGCTGAGATTGCCCGATTTCCCCTGGGATGAACTGGGGCCAGCGAAAAGCCTCGCCTCAGAACACCCTGAAGGCCTCATTGACTTGTCGGTGGGCTCACCGGTGGATGACACCCCGGGGCTTCTCCAGCAGGCCCTGGCTGAAGCCAGTAATGCCCCCGGTTATCCCACAGTTCGCGGCTCACAGGCGACCAGGGATGACCTGGTGGCCTGGTGGCATCAGGTTCGAGGGGCCACTGGGGTGAGTGCCGAGGGAGTGTTTCCCACCATTGGTTCCAAAGAAATGGTGGGGCTTCTACCACTGCTGTTAGGTCTTGGACCCCAAGACGCCGTGGTGTATCCGCGTATTGCCTACCCGACCTACCAGGTGGGGGCCACACTGGTCGGAGCACAAAGCCGTGCCAGTGACGACCCTGACTCGTGGCCGGAGGGGACAAAGCTTGTCTGGTTGAACTCGCCCGGGAACCCCACAGGCGAAGTCCTCAGCATCGAACAGCTCCAGCGGGCTGTGGCCCGCGCGAGGCAGTTGGGTGCTGTGTTAGCCAGTGACGAATGTTACGCCCTGCTGGGGTCTGGCTCCCAACCACATTCACCCTCACTATTGTGCGATGAGGTGACCGGCGGTGACCTCACCGGGCTGGTCGCACTGTATTCGCTGTCCAAACAATCTAACCTCGCTGGCTACCGCGGGGCGATGCTGGCGGGTGACCCCGGCGTGATTGACCCCATTGTGTTGGCTAGGCGCCACCTGGGTTTAATGTCGCCGGAGCCGATCCGTCAGGTGCTTCGGGTGGCACTGGGTGATTCGTCCCACGTGGACGACATTCGACAGCGTTATCACCGTCGGCGTGAAGTGTTGACCCCGGCAGTCCTGGCTGCCGGGCTTCGCATCACCGGAGGTGATGCAGGGCTCTATATCTGGGCAACGGCTGACCAACTCGCCATGGACACGGTGATGGACGTCGCGACACGCGGAGTGTTGGTCACACCGGGGCATTTTTATGGCCCAGCGGGAAATCAGCATGTGCGGATCGCACTCACTGCCACCGATGGCGACATCGAAGCGGCAGCTGCCCGCCTGTCCTTGTAAGGACGCACTTTCTCGACACCGTGGAACCGGTCCCTGGGGACGAGGGTATTGGTGGGGTGCCTGCGTCGTCTAGGCTGGTCACGTCGTAGCGGGAGTGCCCTCAAAGGGGCACCAGACCACAGACCACACCCACCCATCAGGTGTCACCCGCCTGCTGGGCGAAGGAGGATACGGTGAGCGAAAATCACGGGATCGACCCCGAAGAGGTCACACTCAATTTTCCAGGCGGTAGCGCCACATTCCCCATCAAAGAATCCACTGATGGCGCCTCCAGTGTGGACATGTCGAGTTTTACGAAACAGACCGGTTACACCAGTTACGACCCCGGCTTTGTCAACACCGCCCCCACATCGAGTGGCATTACCTACATTGATGGTGACCAGGGAATCCTTCGCTACCGCGGGTATCCCATTGAGCAGGTGGCGGAGCATTCCACATTCCTCGAAGTGGCCTGGCTCCTCATTTACGGCGAAGTGCCCACGGCGGAA
Organism: Pontimonas salivibrio; assembly: GCF_002950575.1. Taxonomy (NCBI): domain Bacteria; kingdom Bacillati; phylum Actinomycetota; class Actinomycetes; order Micrococcales; family Microbacteriaceae; genus Pontimonas; species Pontimonas salivibrio. The sequence goes on along the minus strand of NZ_CP026923.1, from coordinate 1,536,695 downwards.
CAACTAGAAGCGTTTGACCACAAAGTGCGCCGACACACTCTGTTGCACGAAGACCTAAAGCGCCTTTTTGATGCCCTTCCCCACTCCGCCCACCCCATGTCGGTGCTCTCCAGTGCGGTCAGTGCACTTTCCACGTATTACGGCGATTCGTTGGATCCGAAAGATCCCGAACAGGTGGAAATGTCCACCATCAGGCTGCTGGCCAAACTGCCCGTCATTGCGGCCTACGCACACAAAAAGAGCATCGGTCAAGCCTTTTTATACCCCGATAACGACCGTAGCTTCATTGACAACTTTTTGTGGCTGAACTTTGGTCTGATGGCCGAGCCTTATAAAGAAAACCCTGTGCTGATCCAGGCACTCGACCGGTTGCTGATTCTGCACGAAGACCACGAACAAAACGCGTCCACCTCCACAGTCCGGTTGGTGGGCTCCACGGAAGCCAATCTGTTTGCTTCCGTCTCCGCGGGCATCAACGCCCTGTCGGGCCCACTACACGGCGGTGCAAACGAAGCAGTGCTCAGCATGTTGGGCGATATTCGCGACTCGGGTGAAGGCGTTCACCGCTTCGTCGAGCGGGTCAAAAACAAAGAAGACGGTATTCGCCTGATGGGCTTTGGCCACCGGGTCTACAAAAACTATGACCCGAGGGCGAAACTGGTCAAAGAATCTGCCGACGCCGTTCTCAAAGAGCTGGGTGTCAAAGACGAACTGTTGGACATCGCCAAGGAACTTGAGGAAATCGCGCTCGCTGACGACTACTTCATTGAGCGAAAGCTCTATCCCAACGTCGACTTCTACACCGGCGTGATCTACAAGGCGATGGGTTTTCCCACCCGGATGTTCACCGTGCTGTTTGCCATTGGGCGCCTGCCGGGCTGGATCGCCCACTGGCGGGAAATGAACCAAGACCCCCACCTTCGTATCGGCCGCCCCCAACAGCTCTACACGGGTCCCGCTGAGCGCCACTGGCCCACCTCGCGCTAGAGGGCACAACACCAGCCCGAGAGTTCCCACCCTGCCCCACACCTCCCCATACAGGCGCCACAAGGCACCTGAACCCGGGTGTGAGGTGTGCTGGGTCAGGCGAGCAGGGTCAGGCGTGCAGGGCCTCGTTGAGCGTCACACCGACACCACCGCGCGGCAACACTTCGACGACACCACTTTGAGAGTTCCGGCGATAGAGAAGGCCGGATACCCCAGAGAGCTCACCGGCCTTGAGAGTTTTTGCCTCACCGTCAGCCAACACCGTCACTTTGGTGCCGGCTGTGACGTAAAGGCCGGCCTCCACGACACAGTCATCACCCAAAGAAATACCAATCCCAGCGTTCGCGCCCAGTAGGCAGCGCTCACCCAAAGAGATCACCTGGGTGCCCCCACCGGAGAGGGTGCCCATGATGGAGGCCCCACCACCAATGTCGGAGCCTTCACCGACAATGACACCCTGAGAAACGCGCCCCTCCACCATGGATGAGCCCAAAGTGCCGGCATTAAAGTTCACAAACCCTTCATGCATGACCGTGGTTCCTGGTGCGAGGTGTGCACCTAAACGCACTCGTGACGTATCGGCGATGCGCACCCCTGGGGGGCTGAAGTAGTTCACCATCGGAGGAAACTTATCCACCCCAGTGATCTGGACGCCAGCTTGTCGGAGTGCGGCGACCCGAGTGTTGGCCGTATCGGGGTGAATGGGGCCGTGACTGGTGAAGGCTGCGATGTTCAAGACCCCAAAGAGGCCTTCAAGGTTGATCGTGTTGGGCTGCACCAGGGTGTGCGACAGCAGGTGCAGGCGCAAATAGGCGTCCGGGACACTGGTGGGCTTTGCCTGAAGGTCAATGCTGATGCCAATGCCTTGTGTGTGGACACCAAGGAGCTCATCTGTTCGCTCCAGGTGAGAAATCTCTTGGGGGAGGATGTGTGGGTCAAAACTGGCCGGTGGTTCGCCCAATGTGGGGTGTGGAAACCACGTGTCCAACACGGTGCCATCAGTGGCAATTGTTTGAAGGCCGTAACCGTATGCATGGCTGGGGCTGGTCGAGGGGGTCGTCTCTGGCATACCACCAAGGCTAGCTCGGTTCACCCCCGACTACACTCGAGTAGGTGTCCAATGCGCATCATCCTGTGAATCCCGCTGCCAGTGCGAGTGCCAGTGCTCGTAGCGGTGAACCTTTTGGTGTGAGCGTGGGGGTGGTGGCCCTCGCCCAAGAATTGATGGAGATTTCGTCGGTTTCAGGCGACGAGCAACACCTCGCCGATCGCATTGAAGCGACCCTCCACTCTGCACCGCACCTCGAGGTCATCCGACACGGCAACACCGTGGCGGCGCGCACTTCGCGGGGCCTCGACACCCGAGTGATTGTCGCCGGCCATATCGATACGGTGCCCCACGGCGGCGTCGGGCCAGTGCGGATCGCTGACGGGCGATTACATGGTCGCGGTAGCGTCGACATGAAATCGGCTGTAGCCAGCCACCTCATTCTGGCGCTGCTCTTAGATTCGCCCCGTGTGGATGTGACCTGGATGTTTTACGACCAAGAAGAAGTCGAAGCTGAGCGCAACGGCTTGGGTCATTTCCACACTGCCCACCCCGAATGGTTTGTGGCCGATGCGGCCGTGTTGGGTGAGCCGTCGCTGGGGGGTGTTGAAGGTGGCTGTAATGGCACGATGCGTGTCGAGATTCGAAGCCACGGTGTGGCGGCACATTCGGCGAGACCGTGGCGGGGAGATAACGCCATTCACCATCTGGCCGCCCCCCTCCAACTCTTGGCGGGTTTTGAACCAGAAACTCGCGTTGTCGACGGCTTGGCCTACCGTGAAAGCTTGAACGCCGTGAAAGTGCACGGCGGTATTGCCGGAAACGTCATTCCCGACAGTGCCACCTTGACCGTCAACTACCGTTTTGCCCCCGATCGCAGTGTGAACGACGCCGAAGCGGTCCTCCGGGAGCTCTTTGGGGGTGTCGAGCTGGTTGTGGTCGACCAGTCGCCGGGTGCCAGACCAGGATTGGATATTCCCATTGTGGGGGAACTGGTTACTGCTAGTGGTCGCGAGGTGGGTCCAAAGTATGGCTGGACAGACGTGGCACGTTTTTCTGCGCTGGGGATTCCTGCCGTGAATTTCGGTCCAGGAGATGGGGGTCTTGCCCACTCGGATGACGAATCGGTGGAAATTTCCGAAATCGAACACACCCACCAGGTATTGCACAACTGGCTCACTGAGTAGCCCGGTTGTCGCTAGCCCCGGTTTCCAGGGATAATAGAGTCTTAGGTTTCGGGTGACAGAGGAGAAGTAAAAATGGCCGCGATGAAGCCCCGCACGGGGGATGGACCCATGGAAGCTGTCAAAGAGGGCAGACTCATTATCGTGAAGGTTCCCTTGGAGGGTGGCGGCCGACTGGTCGTCTCGGTCAACGACGCCGAAGCGACCGAACTGCGCGACGCCTTAAACGGCGCACTGAAGTAACTAAGCCCCACAAGTCGGCCGCACAAGTCGGCCACACAATTCGGCCGCACAGGTCGGTCACTCAGGTCGTTGACAGGGGACGCTTTGGCCTCCTGGTTGCCCGGCTCAGTCTTTTCTGACCAGGTTTGTTACTGACCAGGGTCTTTACTGGCCAGGTGTGCTGTTCTCGGTGTGAACCTGAGCCCACAACAGGCCTTCTGCCATGGGCAACAGGGTGTGGCTGACGCGGTCATCTTCAGCGACAGTTTTCAAGACCGCACGCATTGCCGCCACTTTGTGCTCTCTGGCAGCGGGGTCCGCAATGGCGCCACCGGCGAGTACTCGGGCGATCAGAATGGACCCTCCTGGACGACACAGTGTGACGGCGTCACCAAAGCAGGCCTCCACATCATCAGCCGGAACATCCAAGACCACAAGGTCGTAAGAATTTTCATTCATTTTGGGCAGGACATCTTGGGCTCGCTCGGTGATCAGTCGAAGCGAGGAGGTTTCTAACCCCACCTGCGGCATCAGTTCACGCAAGGTCACGTGGTGGTCTGGTTCGCTGTCGATACTGGTGATGTGGGCCTGTGGTGCGGCTTCAGCCAGTCGCATCGTGGTCACCCCAACACCGGTTCCCACCTCAATAATGTTGCGGGCGTCCATCCCCCGCGCAATGGCAAAAATGGTGGACCCCAAGGTTCTACTGAGTGCAGACACGCCCTGTTCCAGCGAAGCTTCTTGGAGGTAGGCGACATCTTCCGAGTCGGCTAAGTAGTCGTTACTGAAGCGGTGGATGAGGTCCCAGTCGGACACCGGCTACCTCCCTCTCGGTTGAACTGCGTAACTCAATTCAGCCTAGGACACCACTGGTCCAGGGCGACTATTGTGGGCACGTGTCCTTTGGATTGACGTTCGAAAAGCTTCTGCTGATTGGGCTTATTGCGGTCTTCCTGATTGGTCCCGACCGTTTGCCGCTCTATTCGGCAAAACTTGCGCGCCTGATTCGCTCCATGCGGGACATGGCCAGTGGCGCTAAGGACCGCCTGAGGGAAGAAATGGGACCAGACTTTGATGAAGTCGAATGGAAAAAGTTAGACCCCAGACAGTACGACCCACGCCGAATTGTTCGAGAAGCTCTCACCGAGTCGGCTACAGCGCCAGCCCAGCCAGTCAGCCCGGGAAGCCCGGTGAAAAAGACTCCCGCGCCCACAACAGACACCACCCGCAGCACACCGGCAGCGTTTGACCCCGACGCGGTCTAAGTTCACCTGCAGGCCGTTGAGCAGGTGTGTTCAGCGGGGTGAGACCGGAAGCGGGGTTCCCACCCGGGAGTTCCTTGTCGCCTGAAGTGCCTGGAAGGCGGCGCTAAGGGCAATGGCTGCCGGGTCGTCTGGCTGGTGTGACACCAGGGGAGTGCCGGCATCTCCTGCCATCCGCAGTGGCACCGAGAGGGGAATCTGGCCCAGCAGTGGAACATCGAGAGCCGCAGCAACCTGCGCGCCGCCACCGGAGCCAAAAAGGTCAAACACGGTGCCATCGGGTAGTGCCCCTGCCGACATTGTTTCAATGACGCCGACAACTTTTTGGCCAGTTTGCCTGGCGACTAAACCGGAGCGGACGGCCACATCGGCGGCACCCGCCTGCGGGGTAGTGACGACGATGACTTCGCTGTGGGGAAGAAGCTGGCCCACAGAAATGGCGATATCGCCGGTTCCCGGTGGCAAATCGAGAAAGAGGAGGTCAAGGTCTCCGAAGAACACGTCGCTTAAGAACTGGTTCACCGTGCGGTGAAGCATCGGACCCCGCCAACTCACCGGGGTGCCCTGGTCAACAAACATCCCAATCGACATCAGCTTCACCTCACCCGCCACAGGCGGCAGAATCATGTCGTCGAGGCGCGTGGGTTTGATTCCCTCAATGCCAAACAGGGCCGGTTGACTAAACCCGAATACGTCCGCGTCAATCACGCCCACCCGAAGCCCACTGTTGGCGGCCGCTTCGGCGAGGTTTGCGGTGATAGTCGATTTACCCACACCGCCCTTGCCACTGGTGACCGCAATGATGCGAGTCAGAGTGTCGGGTCCAAACTGTTGCGCCGGCGATTTATCGCCCCGCAACCGGGTGATCAGAGCGGCCCGCCTGGCCGGTTCCATGACTGTTAGTTCAACGTCGACGGGAATGCCCCCCGCCACCTTCGTGACCGCTTCGGCCACGTCGTTATGGATTCGATCCGATGCGGGGCAGCCCACAATGGTCAAGGCAATGACCACCCGAATGGACTCCGGTGAGACATCAATCGAGTCCACCATGTCCAATTCGGTGAGTGGCCGGCGAAGCTCAGGATCGATGACCGTGTCGATGGCGAGGCGGATAGTTTCCCGGTCTAGTGTCATGGCCCCTCCCGCCTTTCCGCCAACACATTGAGACGATTGTGAAAAAGCCTAGTCGCTGGGGTGTGAGAATGGTCTGGTGGCCCAATCTTCACGCACCCAACAACTTCACCAGCTGGCCACCGTGCCAGCCGGTGAAGAACTCGCGCGCTTTAGTAGTTACCCGGACGCAAAGAAAACCATTGACACCCTCCTGGAGGGCGGCCTACCTCCCCGGGCGTTGTCGGTTGTCGGCGAAGGTCTTCGCTCAGTGGAGCGAATAACCGCCCGTTACGGTCACGGCCGTGCCGCACTGTCGTCGGCCCTGACGGGCTCCTGGGTGGGCCTGTTTGTGGGACTCATTGTGGTGACCCTCGGGGTGGACATGAGTTTGGCTCCCATTGCGGCGGGAATTGTGGTGGGGGCAGGGCTTGGAATGATTATTGGTATGGCGCTATACAGTTCGCAGCGAACCAGCAGGCCCACGTTCCGCTCGATGCATCAAGTTATTGCGGCCGAATATGTGGTCGTTGTTGAGGCGGAACACCAAGGTAAAGCCAAACGCATCCTGCAGGACGCCCAAGGACAGTGACATGGCCGACGACGCTGAACCGCCAGAGCTGAGTCTCACCGGTGCGCTAAACCTCGGTGGCTTAGGGCCTGTTGCGCAGTGGTTGGACACGAAAGCGGCCCACGAAATTGCCGAAGAGCTCACCCGGCTAAACCCCGTCCAGTCAGCAATGGTGTGGCGGATGTTGCCACGCGATACGGCGCTGGAAATTTTTGAAGAGCTCGATAGTTTCCAACAGCAGCAGTTGCTCTCCGGAATGCGCGACCAGGCCTTCAGCGAAATTGTTGAAGAAATGGACCCCGACGACCGGGCCCGCCTGCTCGGTGAAGCACCGGCTGGTTTTGTCCGACGAGTACTCGCGGGCTTAAGTCACAAAGAGCGCAACATGACGGCGTCGCTGCTGGGTTTCCCGGAAGGCTCCGTCGGGCGGGTGATGAGCCCCGAAGTGGTCACCGTGTCCGAATCGACCAAAATTTCCGACGTGTTGGATGTGGTGCGGCGAAAAGGCTCCGATGCGGAAACGATTGACCTGTTGGCCATCGTTGACCGTTCGAGAAAGTTGGTCGGGGTGGTGGGACTCAGCCACGTCGTCCTGGGTGACCCGGATCTCAACGTGGGAGAAATTGCTGACCACGGTGCCCCCACAATCGACGTCACCGAAGACGCCGAAAAAGCGGCCCGACTGGTGCAAGAAACCAACCGTCTCGGCCTAATGGTGGTGGATAGTGAAAACCGTGTCCTCGGGGTACTCACCGTGGATGACGCGCTCGAAGTCATTGAAGCGGCTGACACGGAAGATATTGCTCGTCAGGCCGGCGCCCTACCGTCAACCGGCCACTACCTGTCCGACAGTGTGATGCGCTTAGCGAGACTGCGGGTGTTTTGGTTAGCGATATTGATGTCGGCGGCGACCATCACCGTGTGGGTGATGGGGCTGTTCGAATCCGCGCTCGCCGAAATTACGGCACTCGCGTTATTTATTCCCCTCCTGGTGGGCACCGGAGGAAATATTGCCGCCCAGGCGGCCACCAGTGCGGTGCGCGCGGTCGCCGTCGGCGAAGTGCGACCCGGTGACGCCTGGCGGGTGGCCTGGCGCGAATCACGGGTAGGGCTTCTCTTGGGTGTGGTGTTAGGGGCTATCGCTTTTGGGGCCGGCTGGTGGGTTGCCGGGCTGGCCGTGGCGTTCACCGTGGGACTGTCCATCGTGTTACTCGCCGTGTGGGCCACAACCGTTGGCTCGACCATGCCTCTTGCCGCCCAGGCTCTGAAAATTGACCCCGCGGTCATCTCGGTTCCCTTGGTGACCACACTGGTTGACACCAGCGGTTTGCTGATTTATTTCCTCGTCGCGGGCCTCATCTTGTCGATTTAGTAGGCCGGCGAAACCGTCCGACGTCAGTGGCTAAGCGCATTATTGGCCACTAAGGGGTGTGTCTTTTCACCCAGGCTTCAACATCCTCCGCGGTGCGGGGAATATCGGCTGACAGGTTGATGGCACCGTCTTTGGTAACAAGGATGTTGTCTTCAATGCGCACCCCAATACCGCGCCATTCGGCGGGAACGGTGAGGTCATCGGGTTGGAAATACAGTCCTGGTTCAATGGTGAAGACCATGCCGGGGCGAAGCTCCTGGTCGACATAAAGCTCACGGCGCGCTTTTTGGCAGTCGTGCACGTCGAGGCCCAGATGGTGGCTTGTGCCATGGATCATGTATCGCCGATGCCAGCCGGCATCCTTTTTCAGGGATTCATCCGCACTGCCTGGCAGGAACCCCCAGCGGGCGGTGTGGGCGGCGATGACCTCCATGGCGGCATCGTGAATGGCGCGAAAGGGCACACCGGGGCGCACGGCGGCAAAAGCCTGATCTGCGGCCTCCAACACCGCGTCATACACTTGGCGCTGGCGGGCGCTAAAGCGCCCCGACACCGGCAGTGTTCGGGTGATATCGGCGGTGTAGAGCGAATCGAGTTCCACACCGGCGTCGACTAGGAGGAGGTCGTCACTACCCACTGGTCCGTCGTTTCGTACCCAGTGCAAAATGCAGGCGTGGGGGCCACTGGCGGCAATAGTGCCGTAGCCCACATCGTTGCCCTCCAGCCGTGCCCTCGCGGCGAAAGCTGATTCGACTACGCGTTCACCCCGGGGTGACTGGGCTGCGTCGGGAAGGGAACCAATGATGTTGTTGAACCCCCGGTGGGTGGCGCCAATGGCGAGGCGCATTTGGTCGACCTCGTAGTCGTCTTTCACAAAACGCAGTTCCGCTAAATGCCTTGCCAGAATGTGGTCAGCTTCGGCGAGAACACCGGCCTGCTGTTCACCTAAGACTGCTGTGCGGCGGTGCTGCAGGCGCACGCTGAATAGGTCATCGGCTTCGGGCAGCACGACGGTGTGGGGAAGGTCCTGGTCGCCCACTTCAGACCACGCATCCAACGGTTGGACCTGAAGGCCCAACCGGGAGGCAATGTCATCCAAGTGTGGTCGGGGACCTGTCCAAAACTCGCCGATTGCTGCGTTGGCATAAAACTCGTCAGTGTCGCGACCGGCAGACCCCCTGGCATACAACACTGTTGTGGCGGGTGAGGTGCCCGGGGTAATGACCAAAACACTGCCCGGAACAGTGTCTGAACCCCACCCGGTCAGGTGGGTAAAAGCCGAATGGGGCCGGTAAGGATAATCGGTGTCATTAGACCGCCGTGATTCCGGGCCTGCAGGGATGACCAACGTGTGACCAGAAAGTTCCTCGGGCAGACTGTCGACAAAGAGTGCGCGGCGTGTTGCGGTGAAGTCAGCCACCTCATCTCGCGTGGCAACCCTCCGAGGGTGATCTTCCCATCCACTAGAGATGAACTCACGAAAAGCGGCACTCTCCGGTGTGCGGGACCGGGGAGGTTTCTTAGTCGAATCTGACACCCCACTAGTGTGGCACTCCACACTTTGAGGCTGCCCACTGCCGGAGCTGGGGACACCACTGGCCCGCTGGGGGCACCACCGCACCTAACATGGAGGGGTGTCCGATGCGATTATTGACCTCCACGCGCATTCGCGGGCATCGGATGGTTCAGAAACTCCTGCCGAAGTGATGGCGAAAGCGCACGCTGCTGGCCTTCACACCATTGCCCTCACCGACCATGACACCCTCTCGGGGTGGGCAGAAGCGCGCGAAGCGGCAACACATTTCGGCGTGGGGCTCGTTCCCGGCATTGAACTAAGCACACAAATTCTTGATGAGACCACAGGTTACGAACCCCACAGCATTCACCTGTTGGGCTACCTGGTTGATCCGGAACACCCTGACCTGGTCGATGAGATGGTCAAAATTCGCTCCCACCGGGATAACCGACTCCAGCTCATGGTGGAAAAGCTCGCCAAGGATTACCCCATTGATTGGCTCGAAGTGCGCGCCGTCATTCCCGAAGGGGCTACACCCGGACGACCCCACATCGCCGAAGTGCTCATCGCGAAGGGCATCGTCCAGGACACCACTGAAGCGTTTGCCCACATTTTGGCCGGTGATGGCCCCTACCATGTGCCCCACTACGCCCCACGACTCCACCGAGGCATTGAGATTATTCGACAGGCCGGGGGTGTTCCGGTGCTAGCTCACCCGCTGAGCCGCGGTGGAAAACCGGCGACCGATGTCGGCGGTGATGTCGATCAGGCGATTGCCCGATATCAGCGGTGGGTGGATCACGGCCTCATGGGTGTCGAAATTGGCCACCGTGAAAACGACCCCACCCTCACCCCCCATTTAGAGCGGGTTGCCGAACATCTTGGCCTGATTGTGACGGGCTCTAGTGACTACCACGGGTCAAAAAAACCCAACGTGTTGGGCGAGCATTCGACGAGCATGGCTGATTTCCAGCGCATTGTGGAGGCTGGGACGGGTAGCACACCGGTGCTTCCCGCCACTCACTAGCCACCGCCCGCTATCTGACGCTGGATAGCCACTGTTGGCGGACCGAGCCGGCTGCATGGCGACAGGGTAAGAAAAGGCCACCCCTTTGGCTGTGCCCCACGGGCCCAGCCAATTAGGACTGTGGTGGTGAGCTTTTTCGTCTACGGTGCCGCGGTGGACGTGATGAACCATCAGACGCTGTCTGCGAAGAACCACTGGTGGTGTTTGTCGCGCGGGCGGGCTGGTTGCCTGCCGACTGGCCGCCACGGTTACCGCCACGGTTACCACCCGATCGTGACTCACCGGCACGCTTTTCCCGGTTGGGAATAGGTGTTGCCGTGAGGCGGCCCTTCGTCCCCGGGGTGATGTTCATATCTGTGAAGAGATGATCGGAGGAGGAATAGGTTTCCTGAGGTTCAGGGATACCCATTTCGAGGGCACGGTTAATCAGTGCCCATTTGTGAAGGTCATCCCAGTCGACAAAGGTCACCGCAATACCGGTCTTGTTCGCCCGACCGGTGCGCCCCACCCGGTGGAGGTAGGCCTTTTCATCTTCGGGGATGGTGTGGTTAATCACGTGGGTCACGTCATCCACATCGACACCGCGCGCAGCGACATCGGTGGCAATCAAAATGTCTTTCTTCCCGGCACGAAAGGCCACCATGGCGCGCTCGCGGGCGTCTTGGCTCAAATCACCGTGGACTGCCGCCGCGGGAAAACCACGGTCGGTGAGTTCTTCGACCAGGCGCGCGGCACCGCGCTTTGTGCGGGTGAAAATGATGGTTTTGCCGCGACCTTCCGCCTGGAGGATACGGCCGATAATTTCGTCCTTATCCAGCTGGTGCGCGCGGTAGACGAAGTGTTTGATGTTGGCCTGCGCCAGTGTTTCTTCGGGATCGTGGGCGCGGATGTGGAGCGGTTTGGTCATGAAACGCCTGGCCAGTGTCAACACCGGTCCTGGCATGGTGGCCGAAAACAACATGGTGTGGCGAAGTGCGGGAGTGTGTGAAAAGAGGCGCTCCACATCGGGGAGGAAGCCCAAGTCCAACATTTTGTCGGCCTCATCCAAGACCATCACTTCGACGTCTTTGATGGAAAGTTTGCGCTGTGAAATGAGGTCCAAGAGTCGACCAGGAGTGCCCACAATGACTTGAGCTCCGGCGTCGATTTGTTCGATTTGTCCCTCGTAGGCTTTACCGCCATAGATTGCGGCGACTTGGGTCTGACGCTTCGACGAGGCGACCTCTAAGTCTTCCGCGACTTGGATGGCCAGTTCACGGGTGGGAACCACAACGAGGGCTTTCACTCCCGGTGCGGGGTCCACTCCAAGCTTTTGTAAGAGGGGTAACCCAAAACCGAGGGTTTTACCCGTTCCGGTTCGTGCCTGACCGATGATGTCTTGGCCAGAAAGCGCAACGGGAATGGTTTGTTCTTGAATGGGGAAAGGGGTCTCGATTCCCTCCTGAAGGAGGGCCTCGACCATGTCCGGCTCAATGCCGAGGTCGGAAAAACTCACTAGTTAACAGATTCACTTTCATTATTTGATGTGACCCCCAGTCTACCGCGCAAACGGTGTTGCCGGGCAGGTCAATCCTGCGGCGACTATCCTGGCCAGATGAGATGGCGGTTTTGGGAGAGGAAAAAAACCTCCCCGCAGTGGAAAGTGCGATCCAGGGCCAATCGCCAGAGTGCCAGCCGTCTCGATCTCACCGCGTTGGTTCCCACCGCAGCGGACCTGCTCGCTCACGCCAGCGCCAGTGCCCTGCTCATCGCCGGCGAATACGGCCGGGTTGCGAGGGAAGCGTGGTCGGCGAAAGACCGTGATGAATTAGTGCGGGCGGAAGCCCAGGTTCTCTCCCGATACGAAACCCTTCGCGGACTGTTGGCCGAATACACCCCCGACCCCATTGAGGCCATGGCTGAGCCACTTGAGCGCCAAGGCGATGCGCTCCGCCACATGACGGCAGATGCTTGGTACGAGCGGGTCGGGACCTGCTATGTCGTCGGCGGGTTCCTCAGTGACTTTTATCGCCTTGTTGCCGGTGGTCTCCCGGCAGGGATTGGCGACAAAATCATCCAGGCAGTCGATGGCACCGATCCAGAAGAACTTGCTGCGGGTGTCCTTGCCCGCATCATCGCTGTCGATGAGGCGCACGCCTGGCGGTTAAGCCTGTGGTCGAGGAGGGTGGTGGGGGACACCATGCTGATTGCGCGCAGCGCACTGCGCGGAGGCTCTGAGGCCACCCGCTCCGCGGAACTCTACGAGCCAGTATTTACCGATGTGCTCACCGAGCACACCAGAAGGCTTGAGAGTTTGGGTTTGACGGCTTAGCGAGGGTAACCCTCTCGCCTCACTACCCACCGTTACAGCCGGGCGGGCTCGTCAGGGATGGGAGCTTTGGGGTCGGTGAGCTCGGCGAGAAGGGCCTCATCGGCCGCATCACGCTGCTTGGGGAGCCATATCGCCACAGCAATGTGTGCCGCGGTGGAACCCACGAGAGAAATCACCCAAGTCCACACTGAGCGTGGTTCGAGGCCCAGCCACATCGCCACCACGAAGAGCAGGGTGGCAAGTCCGACCTGGAGGGCGGGTAAGGCAATCATGCCGTGGCGGTTGCGACCGGGCACCATGTATCTGATTGCTGCGCCAATCAGCGCAGCAAAAGTAAAGACGAGGACGAGTTCCATGGGGTGCCGGCTTACGGCGCAAAGCCGACTTTACGGGCGGACTCTGTCACCATTTCGATGTAGGCGAGGGTGGAGACTGGGACCAGGTACACGTGCCCCTTTTGGTCTTCCAGCCTGACCAGGCCATCATCGCCTTTGGCAATCTGAGCAGCGATGTCTTTTTCAACATCTGCGGCTTTTTTGTCCGTCTCGAAACTGAGCTCACGGGTTGAATGGGTGATACCGATGCGAATTTCCACACTCGTATCGTACGACAGTCAGTGCTGGGCTTTAGCCTAAAAGGCATGAGTGCACATTTGGGGTTACCCGGCGAGCTGGTCGAAGCCGGTTTGGGTAAACCCCAAATAGTCCTTGGGGCACCAGGCTCGGGTAAGACCAGTCTGATTCGAGCGCGCGTGGCACACGCTGTGGCCGGGGGCGTGAACCCCGATGCGATTCGGATTCTCACTCCCACCAGGGAGCAGGCGACCCGCATGCGCGACGAATTGGGTGTGATGCTGGGGGTTCCCACCCGGGGTGCGATGGTGATGAGTGTTCAAGCGTTTTGTTTCTCGCTTCTGAGAAGCGATCAAGAAGCGAGGGGAGTGGAACCCTCCAAGCTTCGCTCCGGAGCCGATGTTGATCAAGACATCCGCTCGGTGCTCGATGAGCAGCGAGACAGCGGTGTCGGCCCCCAGTGGCCAGAGCACTTACACCCTGCGGTCCGCTCAACCGAAGCGTTTCGGACAGAACTTCGCGAACTCATCGCGAGGCTCACCGAATGGGGTTTGGGCTCCCGCGATCTCAGGCGTTGGTCCACAGTCCACCCGGCGTGGCCCGCAGTGGCCGATTTCCTTGACGACTACGAGCGGGTGATTGCTCGCTCCCGTCCCGATGAATACGACGCTGCGGAGCTCTTACGCGTTGCCACATCGTTAATTGAGGCTTCTAGGACCCCACCCGAGGGTTTGCGGATGGTGTTGTGTGATGATTTTCAGGATCTGTCCCCCGCCGCAGGTTCCTTGGTGCAGGCCCTCCACAGCGCGAGTGTGCACGTGGGGATATATGCCGATCCTGATCTCGCGGGTCAAACCTTTCGAGGAGCGGACCCGGCAGGTCCTATGCGCGTTGCCGACCTCCTCTCGGTGACACCTCACATCCTGCCGGCGGTCTACCGTCACGGCCAGGTCTTGCGCGATGCGGTGAGCAGCATCACGTCACGGATTGGGACGGCGCGGGCTGGTGCCCAACGAAAAGCTCAGTCCGTGGATTTGGGTCAGGAACCCGATGGCGATCACCCCTTCCTGGCGGTGCGCTCGCCCAGTGCCGGGCGTGAAGCCCACGACATTGCCCGGGTGTTGCTTTCTCGACACCGCGACCACGGGGTCGCCTTCTCCGAAATGGCCATTGCCACACGTCGCGCATCGCACATTCCTTTTCTCGCTCACGCTCTTCAGCAGGCGGGAATCGCCACCGAACAGGACTACCGAGTCGGTTTAGGCGAACACCCCGCCAGTAAAGATCTGGTCGGCTGGGTACTGGCCGCGCGCACCCCGGGGTGGCTCACCCCTGAGCGCGCCACTGTGTTGCTTGAAGGTCTTTATGGGGGGTTTGATTCTCGCCGACTCCGACGGTTGGGGTCGTTCCTTCGAGTGATTGACCATGCGGAAGGTCAGCCCCGTCGGGGTATTGAGTCGATTATCGACGTGCTCGAATCGGGGGAATACCCGCTGGAGCTTCCCGCGTCTTTTCATCGGCCGCTGAGTCGAATTCTCGAAGTGTTGGCCGCGATTCGCGCATTACCCGAGGGATCCTCCGCCGCGCTTGTGCTCTCCACGGCGTGGCAGGCGTGGGCGGTTGAGGACTCGTGGGTAGCTCGCTCAAGTGATGCGAGCCAACCGTCACTGTTTCACCGCGAGGCACTCCACCAGGTCTCAGCACTGTTGGCCACGGCGGAGCGTTTTGTGGAGCGACACCATGGAGTCAGCCCGGAGGCTTTTTTCCTGCGAGTGTTAGATAACGACATCACCGAGGACGTGGTGGTGCAACGCTCCGAACGCACCGGGGTCTTGATTTCCACTCCCGCGGGATTGGCGGGAATGGAATGCGACACTGTGGTGCTCCAGGGGCTAAACGACCACGTCTGGCCGAACACCCGAATTCGCTGGTCCCTGTTGGGTGCTCCGCTGGTGGCCCGCGCCGTGCGAGGCCAACTCGATGAGGCCATTGATGATCAGCGGGTGGTCATTGATGACGAATTGCGGATGGCTGCCCTAGCGCTTTCACGGGCGAGGCACATGGTGCTGGTGAGCGCCATTGAATCTGAAGACACGGGCCCGAGTGCGCTTTTTCGCTTACTGGCCGAACGAGCGCACGAAGTACCCTCCGATCCGGGCCCGTTGGGCTCAAGCCGTGAACTGGTGGGACATTACCGCTCACAGCTCGAGCCGTCAGTGAAAGAAGCTGAATGGCAGTCTGCGGCGTCTGCTCTTTCGCTCCTTGCCGCCCGGGAAGTGCAAGGGGCGCACCCCAGCCAGTGGTGGGGGCTTGGTCCGATCACGAGTGAGACACCGCTGTATCACGACACCGAAATCCCTCTTTCTCCGTCACGAATTGGCGCAGTGGAGCAGTCCCCGTTGGATTGGTTTCTCGATCGTGTCGCCCCCGATGAGTACACGGCTGCCGTGGGAATTGGTTCACTCGTGCACTATGCACTGGAGCACGAGCCCTGGGGGGACGAAGACACCCTGTTAAGTCTTGTGGAGGGTCGTTGGTCGGAGCTCGATTTTGATTCCTGGTGGGTGAGTAAAAGCGAAGCCTCGAAGGCGCGTGGCTTAGTGCACGCCTTAGCTGCCTACCTGCGCGAGCGACAAGCCGCTGGTGCGGAGGTGGTGGGAATTGAGCAAGGCTTCCAGCTGCGAGTGGACAACATTGTGGTCAACGGTTTGGTTGACCGCATTGAGCGTTCGGTCGATGGTGGCCTGGTGGTCGTCGACCTCAAAACGGGTAAAGCGATTACCAATGCGGAAGAAATTGCTTCCCATCCGCAACTCCAGGCTTACCAATTGGCTCTAGCTGACCCGGCTACCCGAGAAGCGTGGGAGGTGGAGGGCCCAAGCGAAGGCGCATGGCTTCTTTATGTCAGCGGCGGCGTTCGCGGCAAACCTTTCCGGGTGGCCGCCCAAGAACCTTTAGGCGAGGAGGGCATCCAGGAGAGTCTGGAGCGAATTCGCTCCGCCGGTGCCCACATGGCGCAGGCGCGGTTTATGGGGCCACGGTTTTTCCCTGTCGCGGGTCGCAGTGTGTCCAGGCATCGCTGGCAGCGGGTTGGGAGTGTGTGTGGTGACTAAACCCCTCACATACACTGCCGAACAGTTGTGTCAAGCGCTTCGGATTCACCCACCCACCGAACAACAGCGCGCCATTATCGAAGCCCCCTTGGAGGGTGTGTACCGGGTGGTGGCCGGAGCCGGGTCAGGCAAAACCGAAACCATGGCCTTGCGGGTGGTGTGGTTGGTCGCCAATGGTGTGGTGTCGCCTCAAGACATTTTGGGCCTCACCTTCACCAGGAAAGCCGCATCAGAACTGGGCGGTCGCATTGCGTCCCGGATTCGACAGCTCCCCCACAGCGGTGAGGACGACAGCATTGACGTCTTCGCGATGCCGCAAGTGTCTACCTACAACGCCTTCGCGTCGAGACTTTTCCAGGATTACGCCGTCTATCTGGGGATTGATGGTGACCAAGAAGTAGCGGGGGCGGCAGCAGCGTGGTCGCTGGCAAGGAAAGTCGTCGCGGGTTCCACCCATTCAGAGCTTCCTGAACTTCAGATGTCGCTCGATCAGTTGACCACCCTGACGTGGCAGTTGTCTCAGTCAATGTCAGAAAATGCGGTTGACGCTTCCGCTTTAGCCGAATACGCCCGGTCATTTCAGAGCATTCGAGACCTCCCTCCAGGTGGTCGTGGCGGGTATCCGGGCGTTGATCGCACCGCCGACAACATTGCCCTCCTGCCGGTACTCATTGACCTTGTTGACGAATTTCGCGAAGCCAAAGCAGCCAGAGGAATAGTCGAATACTCCGATCAGGTCCGTTTAGGCCTCGAGGTCGCTCGCTCGTCCCCCGAAGTGGTCGAGGGGCTTCGCGCCAGACACTCTGTGGTGCTACTCGATGAATACCAAGACACGAGTGTCTTGCAAACGACCCTGCTGTCCACACTCTTTGCTGACCACCCGGTGATGAGCGTGGGTGACCCACTCCAAGCGATTTACGGCTGGAGGGGAGCCAGTGCTGCCAACTTGGATGATTTCCCCCGCGAATTTGCCCGTCAATGGCCTTCAGTCACCTTTGGCCTGCAAACGAGTTGGCGAAACCCTTCCCGCGTACTCACCGCAGCAAATGCATTGTGTGCGCCACTTCGACGCGCGGATGAGAGTGTCGTCGGTGAGCTATCTCCTGCCCCCAACGCCCCGGCAGGAACCGTCGACGTCGCCTACCCCGACACCCTCGATGACGAAGCAGAAGCAGTCGCGGCGTGGTTTGCCACACGCCTGGTGTCGGCCACACACCCCGGCAACAGCGCTGCCGGACACGCCGAAGGCGAGCCCCCCAGCGCGGCACTGCTACTGCGTGAGCGCAAACACCAGCACCTCTACGCCAGAGCTTTGGAGCGCAAGGGAATCCCCGTTCATATTTTGGGAATCGGGGGACTACTCGGTGACCCTTTGGTCGCTGACCTCGTCGTCGGATTAGCCATCGTCCACCGCCCCTTCGCCAACGGCGAGTTGGTACGTCTGCTCACATCCGGGCGTTTCCGACTGGGAGTGAGTGACCTTTTCGCTCTTGCGGAAAGAGCACGGTGGTTGGGGCTTCGCGATAGCGGTGGTGGTCGACTCGACGAGTCATTGGATCAGGCACTGCGCGACCAAGCACTGGGTCGACCCAGCGCATCGCTATTGGATGCGCTGGAGTATTTGGCCCAGAAACCACCCGAGCACAGCCACTGGGAAGTCTTCTCCGAGGGAGCACAAAGCCAACTTCGAGACGCGGCTTCGCTGATCGCCAGCCAGCGAAGACTCAGTCACGAGAATATTGCCGACCAAGTGGTCCACTGGGAGCGGGCAACCGGTGCCGACATCGAATGGCTCGCTCACCCCAACCGGGAGAGTTACCGAAACTCCCGGGAGGCTTTCTTTGCGGCTATCTCGCAGTACCAAGCCTTTGCCGATGAGGCGGGCGCGCGCGGTTTTCTCGACTGGTTAGAGCAAGCAGAGTGGCGAGATAGTTTGCAACCGCAATCGGCACCACCGGAGCCGGGGTGCGTGCAAATTCTCACCATCCACGGCGCGAAAGGCCTCGAATGGGATCTGGTGGCCGTCGGTCAGTTGATCGAAGGTGAGTTGCCCGGAAAACCCAATGAGGGCTTTAAAGGGTGGCTTCGCTCTGGAGTATTGCCCTACCCCTTTCGAGGCGACAGTGAATTCTTGCCCCACCTTGACTGGATGGGTGCAGAAACCAGAAAGGACCTGCTCGATCGAATCGAAGAGTTCAGTGACGATATTCGCGCCCATCATGAACGGGAAGAACGCCGCCTCGCGTATGTGGCAATGACCCGGGCGCGAGCGGAACTGTTGTTGACGGGCAGCTTCTACTCGACAAAAGGCTCCGCGCAGGCGCCTTCACCCTTTCTTGTGGAACTCGAACACGCAGAGTGCATTGACCCTCTGCCGGACTCGCCCACAATCGACAATCCTCATGAGGGGGATGAAGACGACCTCATCACCTGGCCGGTTGACCCGCTGGGTGAACGCCGTGACGTCGTGGAGCGGGCAGCCAAAGCAGTACTCACAGCCACCGATCAGGCTGTGGAACAGGCGGATCCTGCTCTGGTGGAACACATCGATGCCGTGTTGGAGGCGGAGCGCACACGCCTGGCCCCAGCCGAGGGATCATGGCCGGTGCGTATTCCCGCTTCACAGTTTGACCGATGGGTGTTCGAACCCGAGACCATGCTGCGCTCCAGGATTCAGCCCCGTCCGCCCACGACAGGCCTCGCCCAACAGCGAGGCAATGATTTCCACGCCTGGGTGGAATCGTATTTTCATTCCGCGCGGGGCAACCGTGTGATGGCCGATGTTGACGTGGATCACGACACCGCGGTTCCCGTCGATGTCGACGTTCACACCTGGCAGGAGGGTTTTGAGCGAAGCGAGTTTGCCCCTCTCACTCCAGTGGCACTGGAGCGAGAAATTCACCTTCCGCTGGCGGGCCACCTCGTGATTTGCAAGATCGATGCGGTCTTTGAGCGTTCGGGGCGAATCCAGGTTGTTGATTGGAAGACGGGTCGAACACCGACTGATCCGGTAGACATTGAGCGCAAATCACTCCAGTTGGCCCTCTACCGGCTCGCCTGGGCCGAATGGGCGGGTGTTGATATCAACACTGTTGATGCGGTCTTCTGGTTTTCCCACAGTGAGCAGGTCATCGCCCCCGAAACCCTCCCCGGTCGCTCGGAGCTCGAACAACTCATTGACAAAGCCAAAGCCAACCCCGCGAGTGGCTAAAAGGGTGCCTGTGGGTGGGCTTCCTGGTTAGTCCAACCAGGTGTGCAGGCTTTGCCTCAGCCATTGCGGGTCGAGGGTGTAGTTGCTCCGAAAAAGGCCGCCAGATTCATCCGAGGTGTAGAAAATGTGCCAATACTCGGCGTGATTGAGTGTTGCCAGGTCCGGCAGAATCGTCATCGAACGAATCCGAGTGTCCTGCCAACACAGTGCGCTGGTGCCCGGCTGGCAAAAAAGGAGACCGGCGAAACCGGCCCCAGAAGGACCCATGAGGTATTTCGCTTCGCGAAAAACCTGCACCTGTTCAGCCAACGTCAGCTTCTCCGGGTAGCACGCTTCAAAGCCAAACTCCTTGGCAACCTCTAGTGCTTCTTCTTGGTTGTATGAGCGGCGCTTGGTATCACGCGCGAGAAAAAGCTTCCGATGCGGGGTTACTTCCTGAGGCGCGTAGGCCTCCAAGTAGACATCGCGGTAGCTTTCCATGCCGTCGCGGTGAAGCAAGTGAAGGCGGGAATCCAAAGGGCTTGGACCCTGCTGTTTTGGCAGGTTGCTGAGCTCCAGCGGGTCAATCCACACCAGCGAATCGGCTTCCAGTAAAGCCCATTCGGGCATCACAATCATGTCGCGGTGGCCCTTAAACAGCTCCAAAGCATCCAACATGGTCGGGTATCGAAAAATCTGTTCCGGAACAATTACTGGATAGTCCCGGAGGTGCTCCGGAAGCCGATTGGCCATATGTAGTTGGGGGAGACCGTCGACTAGCCAGTGGTACCAGTTAGTGAAATCTCGGCCGCCCAAAAAAATGGCCCGATCAACGTGCATCCGGTGGCCACGGTTCCTATCGACAAGGACTTTGTCGCCGGAAGACCACAGCACCCGGTTTTTCCGGTAACTCAGTCGCCACGGCCCGGGGGTGCGCCGAGGTTGAATCATGAACTGGTCGCCGTGTAGGAGGAAACCAAAAAAACGATTATTGGTCACACTGGCGTGTGACCAGAGTGACCAGGTGACCGCCGGAAACGTCTCCGGCTCGGCAACAACGAGATCCTCACCGAGGGTCTGAGAGCGAGACACCACAGCGGGGGAAGCGGGGAAAAACTCCCCGGATTCTTGCCAACCGTGACCGGGCGACACACTGAGCTGTAGGGCTTTAAACCGCGGGAGAAAAAGCCACTTCAGCACCGGAGTGCGAAGCGCGCTGTAAAGGAGTCGATACCACCCAGAAATCAGCCTGCCCACAGCGACCGAGACTACTCGTTAGAGTCCCGCGGTGGTGCAAGAGGGTGGGGCGTCTGGGTGAGGGGTTCGGTCAACGCCGAGTCCATATCGCTTCCCACCCTGTCGTGGAGTTCATTAATCTGCGCGGTGGCTTTGCGGGTGATGTCCTCATCACCGTGATCCATACCGTGGAGGAGCCAACGGGCAATGTCGAGCTCTGCCCAAAATCGTGCCCGTTGGAAAATGCGTCGGTCTGCACCCGGCCTGGCACCCCGGTAGGCGTTTTCGACACCTGCCTGGATGGTTTTTGCGGTCGGAGCCGTCACCCACGCGACATCCCGTGCAGGGTCACCGACCTGCAAGGCGCGCCAACCGGTGATTGCCGTCACACTGTCACCTTCGACCAAAAAAGAATCCAATCGCAGTCCACCGTGGATGATGGTCGGTTCAAACTGCCACAGCTCCGGATCTTCGTAGGCTGCTTCCCAGCGCCTCAGCAACGACTGGGGTAACAGGGTGGTCTGCGCGGCACGATCAACAATGCCCACCGCAGTGCGCTGCGCCTCATTCGCGCTGTGAATGGGGCGGCCTTGGTCGTAGAGAGCGCTGGCAGGAATACTGTGGACTGTCGCCATCGCTTCGGCTAGAGATGCGGTGAGCGCCGGGGTCACCTGCGCGGCACTGGTGCGAAAGCCTGGCAACCATTCGGCGACGGTGAGGGTTTTCCCCCGAACATTAATTTCACCGTGAATGCGGGGGAGCCCAAAGCCCACCCTGGAGCGCAAACCATCACCAATAGCCCGCAACGCTTCAATGCGCTCGCGGGTATTGAGCTCCTCACTGTCACTGCGTGGCAGTTCAACCAACCACGCTCGGGAATCCGTATCGGTGGCGAAGGCGGCGTCTTTTTCCCCGTCAGACATGTCGGTCGTGCTCACCAATGTGAGCCCCGGCACCGCCGCTGAGGCCTGCGCCGCTAGCATAAGAGACAGGTGGCTCATGCCCTCCAGGGTAAGCGCGGGGGCGGGTCGGATACCGTTGCCACACCGCGTGCGAGGGCGGTCCCTGTGGCGGCTGCCCGGCCGAACAACACATTGGTCACCGCGTCTCAGGACTTTTTGGAGGGTTATGTCGCTCACACCACGACTGGCCCTATCCCGAGCGAAATTGGATCGGGATGCCCCCTCGCGTGCTATCCCCGGTCTTATCGATCGACTCTGGGCTGACCCCGACACCAAAGTGGTGTCAGCCTGGCGAGGAGAAGTGTTGGTCGAGCGCGCCGAAGGGTTACGTCTGGACTATCGAAGCCCGGAATCCCTGCCAAGGCCAACCACCGTGATTTATTTGGGGAAAAGTGTGGAGAGCGATGAGGAGCTCACCGTGGGCACCGCCGTTCTTGCTGCCCTTTACCAAGACGATGAAGCTTTGGGGCTTGAACCAGACACCAGCCTCTGGGTGAGCGGTCGAACAAGCGGACACGCACTCGGTGACCGAGATGCCGGGGTGCTGGTGGAAGCGCTCGCCCTAGCGAACTGGCATTCAGCCCACAAGTTTTCTCCCGCGACCGGTGAGCCACTCCTTTCCGATAGCGCCGGGTGGGTCCTGGTCGACCAAAACAGCGGAAAAAGTGTGTTTCCTCGCACAGATGCGGCCATCATCGTGTTGATCACCGACCGGGATGATCGCATCGTTCTGGGCAGTAATGCACTGTGGGAAACACAGCGCTATTCGCTGCTGGCGGGTTTTGTGGAACCAGGAGAATCGCTTGAAGCCGCCGTCGCAAGGGAAGTATTTGAAGAGTCAGGGTTGAGTGTGAAAAACCCGCAGTATGTGGGAAGCCAACCGTGGCCCTTTCCGGCTTCCCTCATGGTGGGTTTCACCGCCCAGTTGGACCATGACGCTACCGGCCCGCTCCAGCCAGATGGCACAGAAATTATTGACCTGCGTTGGTTTAGCCGGCAAGAACTTTTTGACTCACTCGACCAGGTGGTCCTCCCCGGCCCCACCTCCATTGCCCGAGCAATGATCGAACACTGGTACGGCGAGAAACTTCCGGAGAGCCACTGGTGAGTGACGCTCTCCTTGATTCCCTCAATGAACGCCAGCGGTTAGTCGCGACGACCTTCGATGCGCCCGTGTGTGTGATGGCTGGAGCGGGGACAGGGAAAACACGAGCAATCACCCACCGCATTGCCTACGGTATTCACACCGGTCACTATCAAGCCGACCAGGTTCTGGCCCTCACCTTCACCCAAAAAGCCGCCCAAGAAATGGCGACCAGGGTTCGAGCACTCGGGGTCAACCGGGTGTCTAGTCGCACCTTCCACTCAGCAGCACTTCGACAGTTGCAACACTTTTGGCCCAAACTCACCGACGGCTTCCTGCCCGAAGTGGTGGCGAGTAAAGCGAGTGTGATCGCCCACGTGTTGGAGACACTTCACATTGAGGTCGACCAGGCGGTGTTGCGCGACCTGGCCAGCGAAATTGAGTGGCGGAAAGTCAAGGCGTTCACTTTTGAGGAATATTTCCAGCAGATCGATCAGGGGGTGCGCACGTTGCCCCCGGGGGTGAACGCCCAGTCGATGCTCGCGGTGATGGAAACCTACGAAAAGGTCAAAGACGAGCGGCGTCGGATGGATTTTGAGGATGTCCTCTTAGCCACTGTCGGCATGTTGGAAAGTGAACCGGCGATTGCTGAGCGGGTTCGCGCCACCTACCGCCATTTTGTGGTCGACGAATACCAGGATGTCTCACCCATTCAGCAAAGACTGGTCGACCTGTGGTTGGGCGGCAGTGGGGATGTCTGTGTCGTGGGGGATGCCAGCCAAACGATCTACACCTTTGCCGGAGCAACAAGCGATTACTTGGTCCGGTTCGGTGAGGCCTACCCAGATGCCCGCGTGATCCGGCTGGAAGACAACTACCGCTCCAGTCAAGACATCATTAACGCCGCCAACATCAGCATCCACGGCCAACCCGGTGCGGTGGAACTGACGGCAAAACAGCCCCAGACCTCGCCCCTGATTTACGCCGCCCACGCCACCGACCAGGACGAAGCGACCTGGATTGCCCAACGTGTGGGCCAATTCTTGGCAGAAGGCTACTCACCATCGGATATTGCAGTGCTGCACCGGTTTAGCGCACAAGCCCTTCTCACCGATGGCGCCCTCCGGGCGGCAGGCATTTCGGTTCGAAGCCAAGGCGGCACACGTTTTTTCGACCAACCTCACGTGAAACGAGCGGTCATGGAAATACGGGGTGCCGCCGTTGCGCACACCCCCGGACTGCTCCACCAAGTAGTTGCCGACATTCTTTTCGGGTTAGGCCTCACCAGTGATGAACCCGAACACGGTGGTGCAACCCGTTCGGCGTGGGAAGACCTGCTGGCACTTCGGGACTTGGCTGAAAACTTCGGCGAGGGTCGCACCTTGGAAGAATTTTCCGAAGAGCTGGTGCGCAGAGCCCAAGCCCACGACGAACCCACCATGCAGTCGGTCACGCTTGCGACCGTGCACGCGGCGAAAGGTCAAGAATGGCCGGTGGTGTGCGTGGTGGGGCTCTCCGAAGGCCAATTTCCTATTTCTTATGCCGACACCCCCGAAGCCATCGCAGAAGAGCAACGACTTTTCTATGTGGCCATTACCCGCGCGAGGGAACACCTGGTGCTGAGCTGGGCAAAAAGAAACCGTAGCCACGGTGGCGCTGAACGGAACATGAGTCGC
The DNA here is from genome assembly GCF_002950575.1 of Pontimonas salivibrio. NCBI lineage: Bacteria > Bacillati > Actinomycetota > Actinomycetes > Micrococcales > Microbacteriaceae > Pontimonas > Pontimonas salivibrio. The sequence continues at coordinate 1,512,252 of NZ_CP026923.1, read as the reverse complement.
TTCCTGACACCTTTAGGAATTCACGCCGAGGGCCGGTGAGCCCGTCAGTTCTTGTTACAGCCCCCGGCACGTGCAGGAGGGGTGGAAGTCGACGGTTCGGATACTGAGAGCACCACTCTGTGGCCGCCAATCCAGAGCCACCCCCGGGGCGCTCACACCCAGCGAATGCGGAAGAGGCCCCAACAGTCCGTGGAGTAGGCACACCAGGGTTGCGCTCACCCCGGCGCTCGCCGGTGTGGATTGCAGGGCGGGTATGCCCCACAGTTGCGATTGCACAGTCAACCAGTGGGGATTATCGACTCGTCGCACGTGGTCCACACACGACAGGCAGGGGCTGTGTCCTGGCTGGATGCGTGGCCCCACCTGGACGGTGAGGTCGGAAAAAATCACCGGCGTGTGGGGTATGTCGGTTTGGCTCAACACGCTCACCCAGTCGGGGTGTGCCACATAGTCAGAGACAAGAATGACCCCACCGGGCACCGCGTCTGGAAGGTCATGGACGTCGTCACAGGACACCACCTGCACGCCCATTGCGCCCAACACACCAGCCATGACGGGCATTTGGCTGGATGTGCCTACCAGGTACACGCTTCGTTGGAGTGGCTCCGGGTCGGGCTCGCACGCCGGGGCCAGCTGGGTGAGTAGATCGTTGACGGCTTCTTCACTGACTCCCGTTTGGCTTCGGAGCAAACGAAGCCCTCCTTCGCTGACGCCGCTGTAGAGGGCGTGAAGAATCGGGGCCGCACGGTCATCGATTCCGTTAACGACAGTGTGGGGGACATCGAGGCCCACTTGAAGGTCGTTGGGCGTGCGCCACAACAGGGGTCTTTTCGTGTGGAGTCGGTACACCCGTTGGCTCATCCCTGAAGGGTGCCTCAGAGTAATAAGCCGGGGCGAAAACTATCCCCAGGCGCTACACACGCACCTGCGGTGTGCTCGCTACTTGCTGGGAGGGTCGCTTGGGTCCTCGGAAGACTTGGGGTCTGGATCGTCACCTGGACCCCCTTGACCGGGTGCTCGTTCGCCAGGTTCTTGTTCGCTTGGGGGCTGGTCGCTGAAGAGTTCATCGAGAAAGCGATCCACATCGGTATCGGTCTCGGGGACAACGCCCAGGGTGTTCAGGAAGTTGTCTGGAGCATCGAGGTCATCCTCGGTGGGTAGTCGATCGGGGTGACCCCACAACTCATCGCGGGCTTCTTGACCGTAGAGCTCGAGCAGCGAATCCCACATGGTGGAGGCTTCCCGCAGGCGCCGTGGGCGAAGCTCCAGACCGACAAGCGTTTTGAAGGCATGCTCGGCCGGTCCACCTGTTGCTCGCCGACGACGAATCGCTTCCGCAATTTTGTCGGCGTTCGGCAGGCGTGAGGATGCGCTGCGGGTGACGTGGTCCACCCACCCTTCGATCAGGGCGAGCATGGTTTCTAGCCGCACCAACGCGCGTTCCTGCGCTTCGGTGCGTTCTGGCAGAAGGGCACCGCTTGAGAGGATTTTCGAAATCTCTTCCGGGTTGCTGGGGTTGATGGATTCGGCAAAGTCCATCAGTTTGTCACCATCGATGTGGATGCCACGAGCGAAGTCACCGACCAGGCTCATCACGTGTAAGCGCAACCAGCGTGCGTGGCGAAACAGTCGCTGGTGGGCTAGCTCGCGGATCGCCACATAAAGGTCCACTTCGTCGGGTGTGACACCGAGGCCTTCGGCGAATTCGTCGATGTTTTGGGGCACCAATTCGGCCCGAACATCGTGCTCGTCGCTTGCTTGCATCAGGGGGATACCGATATCTCCTGCGGAGAGTACCTCGCGGGCCAGGCCACCCACGACTTGGGCCAGTTGGAGTCGAAAAAGACTGGTTGTCATCGTGGTGAGCACGGGGGAACCCCCGAGGACTCCTTTGACCTCTTCGGGTGCTTGTTCCTCAATGAGTTGTGCGATTGCTCGCGCGAGAGCGTCAGATACCGGTTCTGCCATTTCTTGCCACACGGGAAGTGTCGCCCGCGACCAGTCCTGCCGGGTCATGAGCAACGGCCGACCACCAGGCTCCGCCATGTCGGTGACATCGTTTAACCACAGTGCGGCTGTGCCCAATAAACCGGCAAGGGTTTCCGCCCGGGCAGGGTCGATACTTTTTGCCCCCTCAGCGGCCACCTTGACGGCATGGTTTCGCGCCGTGTGCTCTGAGTTGCTCATCGCGCCTGTCAGGCCGCTAGCGAATTGTTCCACCATTGCTTGGAGCTGGCTGGCATCCCCGGTGAAACCGGCCGCCCTCGCGAACTCCTCCGGGTCGAAACCTTGATCGCCATCGAACATCCGTCGCACGGCATCTCGAATCCACTCATTGGGATCCGGCACTGAGTTGTCGCGGTCGTCCTCTCCTGACATGTCTCTACGGTACCGGGGAGCCTCGAGCATGCGCTGAACTGTTCGCCCCCAGCTTGTGTCCCTCGTCGCCGTCGGGAAGGAAGGACGGTTGGGCCCACGTCCTGTCACTACACTGGCGGAGCGCTGTGTAAGGGAGAGGCTGTTGAGTATTTTTTCCGAGAAGGACCCTCGGCCGGCCTTGCGTGAAGGCTCCAGGAGGGCGGGCTGGGCTCTGCTCGCTGCGACCCTGTTCATCGCTCTGGTTCTCACACTTTTGCCAGCCCCCTACGTCATTGACCGCCCCGGCCCCACTTATGACACCCTCGGGGTGGTGAGCGTCGAGGACGAAGATGTGCCCCTCATTCGTGTCATCGACCAGCCCGAATACCCCGAACGGGCCGAACTTCGGGTCACGACAGTCACACGGGTGGGAAACCCAGAGGCGTTGCCCTCGTGGGTGGAAGTGGTTCAGGCGTGGTTCGCCCCAGAGCGCAGCGTTACTCCCGTCGATGAAGCCTTCCCACCGGGTGTGTCGATTGAGCAAAACCGCGAGGCGGCGCGCATTGACATGGAAAATTCCCAGCAGGAAGCAATTGCTGCCGCGTTGGGGTATCTCGAGATTGACTTTGACAGCTTCCTCGAGGTGGCCTCGACGCTGGAAGGCGGCCCCAGCGAAGGAGTATTGCAAGAGGGCGACCTGATTGTTCGCGCTGCCGGCCAGGATGTCGGTGATGTCACTGCCCTTCGCGACCTCATTGCCGACAATGGTGTGCAGTCACCAATCAGTCTCGACGTAGTGCGCTCTGGTGAGACTCAGACGGTTGACGTGATTCCGCGTATGTCTGAAGGCCCCACTCCCATACCGGTGATTGGTGTGTTGGTGGCGGGTCGCTACGACTTTCCCGTGCAGGTAGAAATCGAGTTGGGCAGTGTGGGTGGGCCGAGTGCCGGCCTACTCTTTGCCTTAGGCCTGGTCGAGAAGCTCACACAAGATCAGATTGCCGGCAGTTTGCAGGTCGCTGGCTCGGGAACAATCACCGCCAGCGGCGAGGTGGGTCCAGTCGGTGGCATCCGTCACAAAGTCTTTGGCGCTGCCGATGCAGGGGCTGAATGGTTCCTTGTACCCCGGGCAAACTGTGTGGATGTTGCAGGACTCTCTCCGGAGGGCATCACCGTGATCCCTGTTGACACTCTCGCCGATGCGGTAGTGGCTCTCGAATTGGCGATGGCAGACCAAGAGGTACCCCGCTGCGAATAGTCCGTTCTCGGGATGGGCGCTGGGGCTCTAGCCCAGGGAAGTCTCAGCACGACAGCCGCCAGTCTTTGTAGACTGTTCTCGGCCGTTTACCCCAAGGAGTCTTTGCGTGTCTGAAACAACTGGCGCCACCCAAAATCGTTCACGTTTGAGCCTGGGGGTGACAATTGGTGTCCTTGCGGCGCTGGTGGTGGCCTTCTTCATTTTTGCCTCGCTATACACCGAGGTGTTGTGGTTTGACCAGCTGGGCTTTGTTGATGTCTTGCTCACCCAGTGGTTTGCCACGGCAGCAATGTTCCTCATCGGGTTTCTGGCGATGGCCATCCCGGTCGGCGTGGCCATTGATTTGGCTTACCGCTTCCGTCCGGTCTACGCGCGGTTATCTAATGAGCTGGACCGTTATCGCCAACTGATTGACCCGCTACGTCGCCTGGCGATGCTTGGTGTTCCTGCGGTAGTGGGAATTTTCGCCGGTCTGGCTGCGGCAAACAGTTGGCCGCAATTCTTACTGTGGTTGAATCGCGCACCTTTTGGTGTGCAGGACCCAGAATTTGGCCAAGACATCGGGTTCTTTGTCTTCGAGCTTCCCGTCTACCTTTCGGTCATTGGCTTTGCCAGTGCGGTCCTGATCACCGCCATCATCGCGTCGGCGGCGACCGGCTTCCTTTACGGGGCGATTTCCTTGGATGGACGTGAGCTTCGCATTTCCCGGATTATGCGTATTCAGTTGGCCGTTCTCGGCGTGCTGTATTTCGCCATTCAAACCCTCGGAATTTGGCTCCAACAGTATGAAACCTTGGTCTCGCCGAGCGGCGGATTCTTGCCCTTTGGTGCCGGTTTCGCAGAAGCCAACGCCACCATTCCCTCCCGCGCAATCCTCGCCGGTATTGCCCTCCTGGTCGCCATCTTGTTCCTCGTCACGGCCATTGTGGGGCGCTGGCGCCCCGCCATCGTGGGAACAGGGTTGTTTGTCATCTCGAGTTTGGTGATCGCCCAGGCATACCCCTTTGTCATCCAGCGCTTCCAGGTTGACCCCAGCGCGAGGACTCTGGAGGCGCCGTTTATTGAGCGCAACATTGAAGCCACCCGTGATGCGTACGGCGTGAGTGACATCGTAGAAATCCCTTACGAGGCCACCACTGAGGCCAGCGCAGGTGCCCTGCGCGAAGACGCTGAGACGGCTGCAAATATTCGGATCATCGACCCCGCATTGGTGACGGACTCGTTCGCGCAGCTCGAGCAGTTCCGTCAGTACTACCAATTCCCCGACTTCTTGGATGTGGGGCGCTACGACGTGGACGGTGAAACAACCGACACCGTGCTCGCGGTGCGCGAATTGAACCTCGGTGGGCTTAGCTCACAGTCTTGGTACAACAACACCATCGTTTACACCCACGGTTACGGTTTGGTCGCCGCTTACGGAAACCAAAGAACCTCCGACGGTCAACCCAAGTTCATCGAATCCGGTATCCCGGTTTCCCAAAACCTCGGTGAATATGAACCGCGGATCTATTTCGGCGAGAATTCGCCCGAATACTCCATTGTCGGTGCCCCTGAAGGTGCCCCCGAACTGGAGTTGGACTTCCCCTCTGGTGGTGAAGGTCAAGAAAACAACCAGACCTACACGTACACGGCAGATGGCGGGCCGTCGGTGGGAACCACATTTGGTCGCCTGCTCTACGCGTTGAAGTTCCAGTCAGAACAGATTCTGCTTTCTGACGCCATCAACCCAGAGTCGCAAATTCTTTACGACCGCGACCCGATGGATCGGGTACAGAAAGTGGCCCCCTACCTGACCCTCGATAACGACCCGTATCCGGCTGTCGTTGATGGTCGCGTGGTCTGGATTGTCGATGGTTTTACCACCACCGCCGACTACCCGTATTCGACTCCGCTACAGATTTCTGAAGCGATTGCCGACACTTACCGTCCGGCACCGCAGCTCGCGTTCGACACCGTGAACTACGTCAGAAACTCTGTCAAAGCAACCGTGGATGCGTATTCGGGTGACGTCACGCTGTATGCGTGGGATACCGAGGACCCCATCCTCCAAGCCTGGTCGGAGGTGTTCCCCAACACGCTGCGCGACCAGGGTGAGATGACGGAGTCACTGTTGGAGCACGTGCGCTACCCGTCGGATCTGTTCAAAATCCAACGCAACATCCTCGGGGCGTACCACGTGACTGATTCGGGCACGTTCTACTCTTCAGAAGATGAATGGGTCACCCCGAACGACCCCATCTCGAACCCTGCTGCACCCACCTTGCAGCCGCCCTACTACCTCACGATGCAGGTACCGGGCAGTGAAGAACCGTCGTTCTCGCTGTATTCGACCTACATCCCTCGGGCGACGGGCGAATCAACTAGGAACGTCATCTTCGGTTACTTGGCGGCAAACGCCGACCCCGGTGACGACTACGGCAAGCTCACTTTGCTTCGCCTGCCTAAGCAAACCACTATTCCTGGTCCCGGTCAGGTTCAAGCACAGTTCGACTCGGATGCTGAAGTGGGCCAGCAACTAAACCTGCTGCGTCAAGGTCAAACCGAGGTGATCTCCGGAAACCTCCTGACACTGCCGGTTGGTGGAGGTCTGCTCTACGTCCAGCCGGTCTACGTACAGTCAACCGGTGAGACCTCCTACCCGCTGCTGAGGAAAATCCTCGTGTCGTTTGGTGACCGGATTGCCTTTGAGGACACTTTGGATGAGGCTCTCGATTCACTCTTCCAGGGTGACTCCGGTGCTGAAGCGGGCGACGTGGAAGCTGTCGTCGGCGGTGCTGATGCTGGCGCTGAGGAGGGCCAAGAGCCGGCCCCGGCGCCTGAACCGACAGAGCCCGAAACGGGCGTCGATGAGGGCACCGAAGACGCCACCGAAGAGGAGACTCCAGGGACCGTCATCGAGGAGACTCTGCAGGATGCACTCCAGGACGCCAGACAAGCCCTCGAAGATCGGGATGCGGCCTACCGCGCGAACGACCTGATTGCGGCTGCGGAAGCCGACCAAAGGCTGACCGAAGCGCTAGAGCGTGCACTGCTGCTCAGCCCGTAAGAGCGGTTATCGTCTGCGACACCCCGTGGTAAAGTAGTGATTACGCCGCGGGGTGGAGCAGTTCGGTAGCTCGCTGGGCTCATAACCCAGAGGTCGTAGGTTCAAATCCTGCCCCCGCAACCATTTATTCGAAAGCTCCTCTGCGCGTCCCCCGGACTGCCGAGGAGCTTTCGCTTTTCTGGCATCTGGCATCTGGCATCTGGCAGTCAGGGGAGCGGGAGTCTTTGCCCGCGAAGGCTTCGCTCACCGAAGCAGTGAAGCCCTGGTGGCGATGCATCGCGACCAGGGCCCCAGTGTGTGGAGTGTGTTACTCGGCGGTGAAATCCGCCAACGCGCGATCGCCCAGACCCATGGTGGTGGTGGTCCACTCAATGCCGGCGCGGTGGAGAAGGCTGTCGACTTCCCGCTGGCGCGACTTGGTCGCCAGAGTCACCACGCGACCTGTTCCACCCGCACGACCGGTGCGACCGGAGCGGTGAACATAGGTTTTGTGCTCTTCGGCGGGATCAGCGTGAATCACCAAGGCGATGTCGTCAACGTGAATACCGCGTGCGGCCACATCGGTGGCGACGAGTACTTGGGCACGACCGGAGCCGAGTTTCCCCAGGTTTCGCTGGCGTTGACCTTGGCTAAGGTCACCGTGTAGTGCCACCGCGGGGATACCCAAACCGTCCAAGTGTTCGGCGAGGTTCTTTGCATCGGCCCTGGTGCGAGTAAAGACCAGGGTCTTTTTATCTCCGGCGCTCAGGCGCTGAACAATTTCACGCTTATCGCGCTGGTCAATGACAAACACGTGGTGATCAATCGAGGCAGATGCCTCGTCTGAGGTTTGCAGTTCAAAGATGGCTGGTGCCACCAAGAACTTCTCCACCAGTTGGGCGACCGCACGGTCCAAAGTGGCTGAGAAGAATAGCTTCTGGCCACCACCTTGCGTTTGAGTGAGCAGACGATCAACGGGTTCGGCAAACCCGAGTTCGCTCATGTGGTCGGCTTCGTCGATCACGGTCACCCACACCTCATCGAGGGACAAGTGGCCCTGCGTGATGAGGTCCTCGAGGCGACCCGGGGTGCCAATGACGATGTCAACGCCTCTCTGCAGTGCTTGAACCTGGCGGCCCTGGGGCACACCACCCACAATCTGGGTGGTGAACAGGCCGGCAGCTCTCGCCAACGGTTGCACGGTCCGATCAATCTGCAAAGCCAGTTCACGGGTGGGCGCAAGAATCAGTGCGCTCGGTGCACGCCCTGAACCTCTCCTTTTGACTGTTTTTCCACCCGGGGCTAAACGCTCAACGAGTGCTGCACCAAAGGCAATGGTTTTTCCAGAGCCGGTGTGACCTCTGGCGAGAATATCCCGCCCGGTCAGCGCTTCAGGAATGGTGGCGGTCTGGATCGGGAACGGACTTGATGCGCCCATGCCGGAGAGCACTTCGGTCAGCGCCTTATTGATTCCTAACTCACCAAATGTGTCAGCGCTATGTGTTTCCGCACTGACACTGACGCCCTGGTAGCGCTCTTGAACGACATCTTCTCTGTGGTGGCGGGAGCTTGACTTGCCTCGCCCTTGGCTGCGACTGGGCGCACCGCGGCGTGCTCCGGAGTAGCCACCGGAACGGCCACCAGAGCGACCACCGTAAGAGCGCTCTCCTCCAGAACGGGACCCTCTTCCGCCCTCTTCACGGAAGGACTCGCCCCGTGAAGAACGATTGTCTCTGCGGGAGTCTTCACCGCGGCGCGGCTCTTCACTGCGTGCTGAGTAGTCGTCGCGCGCGGGACGATTGTCCCGTGCGGGGCGGTTGTCCCGTTGGTCATTACGCGGGTTGCGACGGCCTTCGCCGCGCTCGTCATCACGGGGGCGTTGGTCGCGATTGCCTCGGTAATCACGTTCTGGGCGTTGCTCACGATCTGCGCGTTGCTCGCGCCCTGGTCGCTGGTCACGGTCTTTCCGCTCAAAACGGGCCTGACCATTGGAGTTTTGACCACTCGAGCGGCGCGGAGCATCAGAGCGGTTGTTGTGTTGGCCGCGGTCCTCACGAGCGGGGCGATCGGATTGACCTCCGCGGTCGCGACGTGGTTCGTCGCCGCCTTCACTGCGCCCGCTGCGCTGCGAGTTATAACGGGGGTTGGAGGCAGTCTTGCCTCTTGTTGCACCATGACGCGCGGGGCGCGATCGGGGAGTGCGGGCAGGGGTCGACATAGCAATAGTCACTTTCTTGGGGGTAAAGGCGCGGGTTTCGCACACGGGCCCGCACGTTGCGGGTCACACCGGACTGTGGGAAACAAATGCATACGCTGGGTGGAACCCCAAGGCCGACCCTTTTATTCTAGGGCATCGCCCGGGATTCTGTCAGACGACGACTCACCGGAGGTTGGATTAGAGGGCGAGACTCGTTCCCAGAAGCTCACCAATGGTCCATGTGATGGCGAGTGCTGCGGCACCTCCGAGCGTCACGCGGACAATCGCCGGCAGTGGTTTCGCACCACCCAGTTTTGCGCCGACACCGCCGGTTATGGCCAAGGCAATCAGTGATCCGACCACGGTCGCCCCAACGCGGTAGTCGGCGGCCACAATCGTGACGGCAAGAAGGGGAAGAGCGGCTCCTAAGACGAACGCGATGAAAGAAGAAAGTGCGGCATGCCACGGATTTGTGGTCGTTTGCCCGTCAATGTTCATCTCTACTTGCAGATGCGCGGTAATCGCGTCGTGTTCGGTGAGTTCCTTTGCCACCGTTTTCGCGGTGGCTTCTGTTAGGCCACGCTCTTGGTAGGCCTGTTGGAGAAGGAGGAGTTCTTTTTCGGGTTCGGTCGCCAGCAGGTGGGCTTCACGTTCAATGACAGCCCTTTCACTGTCACGCTGACTACTGACCGAAACGTATTCACCTACGGCCATCGAAATGGCCCCGGCGACAACGCCGGACACTCCGGCAATGAGGATGGCCGCAATGTTATTGGTCGCCGCAGCAACTCCCACAACCAGCGCGGCAATCGACACGATGCCGTCATTTGCTCCGAGAACACCGGCGCGAAGCCAGTTCAGTCGGGACGCAAAACTTTGGGCGTTAGAAGTATCGTCGGTCATTTCTAAGAGTGTAGAACACCCTTTCACCCTCTGTTTTTGCGCAAAAGGGTGGTCTGGGTTGACCACGGTAGGGACGGTGTGAGGCCGGTGGTGACGGTGTCCTCGAACGTTTCTCGAACCGCCACGAGGGCAGCCCGGTAGCGGCGCCGATTCGTGTTGTCAAAGACCACCATTCCCTCTGGTGCGAGACGCTCGACAGCTTTTTCCAGACATGCGCTCCGCGCACGACCGTCGATGACAATCAGGTCGAATTGTCCGTCGACGTGGTCGATGGCGTCCACATAGTCGCGGTAATCCAAATCCTTATGCCCCCACATCTGTGAGCCGATGCTGGGGTTTGTGTTGGGCTGAGCGGGGGTGTGAATGATCTTGGTATTCCTACCAACGAGTGGTTTCATCAGGGCAAGCCACTGGGAGTCGTACTCAACAGAGACCACCGACACGGCGCACTTTTCTAGCCAGATCGTGGAAGCGCCGGAGCCCCATTCGAACACCCGTGCATTGGTGCGCTCCGCCAGAAAATGATCCACGTGGGATATCGAGTCGAAAGTCCACCACGGAAGGTCGAGTCGGACGAAATCTTCCACGTCGTAGAGGGAAAACAGCGAGCGAACCCACAGGCCGATTCGACTGGACTGGGCCCACTGATCGATCCAACGTAGAAGGCCGAGGCGTTGTAGCACCCGTCTCGCGGTGTGCACCAGGCTGGCCCAACCTCGCAACAGTAGGTGGGTGAGAGCCATGATGACCTTCCAGTGGGCGGGACATTCTGCCGTGTGATTTGTCGGCAGCCACCAGGCTAGTGAGGCCAGTCGGAGCCCTATGCTTCCTGCGTTGTCGTGGGGGTGAGCGTTGGGTGAACAGTCATTGAAGCCGTAATTTTCTCCGACAGTGTGCGGCCGATATCGCACGAACGTGCGGGGTCGGATTCCACCGTTAGCTTCTACTCTTGGATAGTTCACAATTTCCCATTTTGGAGACGACGATGTCGACCTTTGTTTTGGCCATCGACCAGGGAACAACAAGCACCCGGGCGATCATTTTCGACCACGATGGCTTGCCGGTTGCCACCGGTCAGATGGAACACCAACAGATTTTTCCCCAAGCGGGTTGGGTCGAGCACGACCCCATGGAAATTTGGGCCAACACCCGCGAAGTGATCGGTCAAGCGTTGGGTAAAGCCAACATCACGCGCCACGATATTGCCGCCGTGGGCATTACCAACCAGCGTGAAACTGCGATCGTGTGGGACCGTCGAACAGGCCAACCCTTGTACAACGCCATTGTCTGGCAGGACACCAGGACCCAGGGGCTCATCGATGAGCTTGCCGTGAACGGGGGTCCGGGCCGGTTTAGAGACAAGACTGGGTTGCCGTTGGCGACCTATTTTTCGGCCAGCAAGATTGCGTGGATTCTCGACAATGTTGAGGGCGCCAGGCAGTTAGCTGAGGCCGGCCACCTCATGTGTGGCACACCGGACACGTGGGTGTTGTGGAATCTGACCGGCGGTGTCGATGGTGGTGTTCACGTCACCGATGTCACCAATGCGTCGAGAACGCTGCTGTGTGATATTTCCACCGTCTCGTGGGATCAGGAACTACTCGACGCGTTTTCTGTGCCTCGCTCAATGCTCCCCCAAATCAAGAGCTCTGCCGAAGTGTACGGTCACGTCCACAGCTCGGGGTTGCTGCGCGAAGTGCCCGTCGCGGGCATTTTGGGCGACCAACAGGCGGCTACTTTCGGCCAAGCCGCTTTCAGCCCGGGTGAATCAAAAAACACTTATGGAACCGGGAACTTTCTATTGGTCAACACCGGCACCGATCAGGTGTCCTCCTCTCACGGTCTACTGACCACCGTCGCCTACCAGCTGGGTAGCGAGCCAGTGACTTACGCCCTGGAGGGATCCATTGCGGTCACCGGTTCACTCATCCAATGGTTGCGCGACAACATCGGCATGATTCAGAGTGCCGATGAGGTCGAAGGGTTGGCTGCCAGCGTTCCCGATAACGGGGGCGCGCATTTTGTGCCCGCGTTTAGTGGGCTTTTCGCCCCCTACTGGCGCTCAGACGCCAGGGGAGTGTTGGTTGGTCTGACACGTTTCATCACGAAAGCCCACATCGCCCGGGCGGCGCTGGAGGCGACCGCTTTTCAAACCCGCGAGGTGTTGGACGCCATTAACGAAGACTTTGGTGGTGGCTTGAGCGAGTTGAAAGTTGACGGTGGGATGACCCAAAACAGTCTGTTGATGCAGTTCCAGGCAGACATTTTGGGAATACCGGTACTTCGACCACAGGTTGCCGAAACGACGGCATTAGGTGCCGCGTACGCGGCGGGTCTTGCGGTCGGGTTTTGGCAAAACCTGGAGGAATTGCGCGACAAATGGCACGAACAGGCCCGTTTCGAGCCACAGATGGGCACAGACGAGCGGGAAGAGCGACTGCGGGTGTGGAAAAAAGCTGTCCAGAAGAGTTTCGACTGGGTGGAATAGCGGGGTGGACTAGCGGGGTGGAA